>CAYJQA010000282.1:0-7414 GCA_964372065.1 uncultured Litorilinea sp. | reverse complement strand
CCATCGCGCAAGGCGATGTTGCCCAGATGCAGGTCGCCGTGCAGCAGCGTCGAGGGAATGTCATACGCGGCGACGACAGCGACGCGCGCCTTGAGTTGGGGTGCGCGCGCGACCAGCGCGTCGAAGTCCGCCGGGGCCATCACGGCGCGCGTCAGGGGGTCGGCCAGCAGCGGGTCGATCTGCCCGGCCAGCGCCGGCAGCCGCCGGTCCTTGCAGCCCGCGGCGAACAATTCGTCCGGGTGCGCCGCGCTGTCCCGCTGGAGCTTGCCAAAGGCGTGCAGCGCAGGCCCGCGCGCGTGATCCAAATCGACGGCGGGATTGCCGCGCACCGCCGGGCCGAAGTCGGCCATCAACAGCAGCCGCCGCGCCCGGTCGATCTTCAGGGGCGTGGGCACGCGACCGGGATAGAGCGCGGCCAACGTCTGCGCCAGCGCCGGTTCGTCGACAAAGAGCGGCAGGTCCGCGGCGGCCTTGCAGTAGACGCGGCCCGCCGCTGTGGGCGCGACCAGCAGGCTGGAGATGCTCCAGTTGCGGAGTTGGGTCACCGGCCCCGTCAGCGTATACCCCAGGCCGGTGACAGCCTCCTCCAGCCAGGCCGCGGTGGCGGCATACCAGCCGGGCCGCGCCCACGGCGCACGCCGCGCGTCGATCAACGAGGACGCCGCGCCGTGCGCGTTTTCCTCCAGATAGCGGAGTAAGGGCGCACGCTGCTCCGGTAGCGACAAGGGCAGTTCCGCCAGCGCGGCGCGATCCACCCACTGGCCGCCCAGCGGCGGGTCGTCCGGCGCGGGCCGCGGCTCCAGCACAAAGAGGATGCGGTCCCAACGCTCGCTTTCGTTCACATCGATCGCGGCATAGCGCAGGAGGGTGAAGTCGAAGGTCAGACCCAGCCCCGCGGCCAGCACGGGCGCGATGCGGTCCGCATCCGCCAGCCACAGCCCGGCCTCCGTGCGGACATAGGGCAGACGCCAACCGTCCGCGCCGGGCAACAGGAGCAGCCGCGTCCCCGCGGCGTCAGGCATGATGGCATAGAAATGGTTGGTCCAAAGGGATGGGGGTGCGGCGGCCTGTGTCTCACTCATCCGGTACAACTCCTTAATCGTTGGGTGACGTCCACAGGCCGCAACAGCACGCAGCTAGGCGGCAGCTCGCGTGTCTAGCCACCGCCGGAACGACCGCGCGCTCTCGCCGCTGCGCCGTCAGGCCAGCAAGCCTTCGACGCCGATATGCTCGTCAAGGTCGGGCCACTCGATGGCATAGCCGTCGCCGAGCAAACGCCAATTAGCGCGCTCGTCCGCCGTCGCATGAAGCAGACGCGGATACCAGGTCAGCGGAATCCCCAGGGTGCGCCCATCGGCCAAATTTACCAGCAGCAAATCTTGGGTGACAATCACGTCTGTAATCATCCGATCATCCACACGCGTAGCGCAGCGTCACGCCCAAGATGTAATACGCGGCCAGCGCCGACCCAGCCAGCGTGCCGCTGACCTTGCTGCGCCCGCTGCGCCGCGGCGCATAGGTGACCGGCACTTCCACCAGCCGCGCCCCCCGCCGCGCCGCCTTGACCATCATCTCCGTGGGCCAGCCGTACGTCATCTCGCGCATGTCGAGCGCGGCCAACAGGTCGCGGCGGATGGCGCGATAGGGGCCGAGGTCGGTCACAGCCACGCCATAGAGCGCGGCCATCAGCCGCGACGCCAGCCAGTTGCCGAAGCGTTGGTGCGGCGGCATGGCCCCCGCCCGGATATTCCCCAACACGCGCGACCCCAGCACCAGATCGGCGCGCCCGGCGCGCAGCGGGGCCAGCACCCGGTCCATCTCGGTGGGAAGCGAACTGTAGTCGCCGTCCAGAAAGAGCAGCACGTCGGCGTCGCCCGCCGCAGCCGCGCCCGCCGCACAGGCCGCGCCATACCCGCGGCGCGGTTCGTGGACCACCGTCGCGCCCGCACTCGCAGCTTGGGCCGCGGTGGCGTCGGTGGAGCCGTTATCCACCACGATCACCCGGTCCTGCGGCCCCAGCCAGGGCAGCGCCCGCGTCTCCGCCACCAGCGCGGCGATATGCCCGGCCTCGTCCAGCGCGGGGATGACCACGGCCACAGCCATCAGGCCAGCCCCAGCCCGTCCAGCACGGCGCGCGTCGCGGGCGCGACATCCCCCGGCAGGTGGGCCAACGCCCGCGCCAGCGCCTTCACGTCGTCCACCGTATCCACATCGGGCCAGGCCTCCAGCAGCGCCACGCGCAGCCCCGCCGCGTGGGCCAGCGCCAGCGTATCGGCCAAGACGTGCGGCGTGGACATCTGCACCGGACGCAAGATGGCGGGCTGCGGCTGCTTGAGCGCGATCAGATAATAGCCGCCGTCGTCGCCGGGGCCGAGGACGACTTCCGCGCCGTCGTCCAGCCGCGCAAACGCCTGGCCGATCCGCGCCACGGGCAGCGTGGGGCTGTCGCTGGCGATGGCCGCGACCGCCGCGTGCCCCGCGGCCAAGCTCTGCGTCAGTACGTGATCCAGCCGTGCGCCCAGGTCCGCGCCCACCTGCGCCAGCGCGCCCAGGTCGGGCGCGAGGTCACGGAAGTAGCCCCGCGCAGCCGCCGGGGCATAGGCGATGGCCGGGCAGAGGGTCGCATCCAACGCGGCCGCGGCCCGCGCCAGCGCTAGCGTGTCGCACAGCAGCGCGGCGTAGAGGTCCGCAGCCTGCGCCGGTGTGAGGGGCGGACACAGGCGCGTCTTGGTGGTCCCCGCCGTGGGCTGCTTCGCCATGACCAGCAGTTGGCGCGTCATGGCTCCGACCCCAGCGAGACAGGTGCGCCGGGCGGCTGAGGGACATGCGGCCGCCGGCTGCGCGCCGCCTGCCAGGTCTGGACAAAGCCCAGCCCCGCCACATAGCCATAGCCCGCGACATAGAGCAGCGCCCACGCCGCCACCCACCACACGCCCCGCGCCAAACAGTCGGCCAGCGCGCCGGCGGCGTAGAGCGATAAGGCCAACTCCGCCCACACGAACGGGTCATGGGGCAGGGCATAGCCGCCCGCGCGCCAGTCCTCGCCGCCCTGGTCCGTGGCCGCAAACTTGGGCGTGCGCTTGAACTCGCTGCGGACCCCGACCACCGCCTCCGCCACCGCCCGCGTGTTGTTGAGCGACAGCCCCATGCCCAGGCTCATCAGCAGGGCCAAGCGGCGCACCCGCGCCCCCCAGGGCGCGCCCTGCGCGGCCAACACTGCCCAATACACGGACGGCGGCCCCACCGCGGCCAACGTCAAAAACGGCGCGGCGACCAGCAGACCGCTATGCGAACGACTCATGGGCCACAACAGCAGCAGGTTGACGAGCATGAGCGGATGGACCGCGTAGTTGGTCAGGTGCAGCGTCCCCAGCGCCTTCCGCCACGCGGGGATGGCCGCGGCCCACAGCGCGGCCATGAGCTTGATCGCGGTCTGGATGCTGCCCTTGGCCCAACGGAACTGCTGGCGCTTGAGCGCGGCTACTTGCAGCGGCAGCTCGGCCCGCGCGACCACCTCGCCCGCATAGGCGATGCGCCAGCCCGCCAGTTGGGCGCGGTAGCTCAGGTCCAGGTCCTCGGTGAGCGTGTCGCCCTGCCAACCGCCCGCGGCGTCCATGCACGCCCGCCGCCACACGCCCGCCGACCCGTTGAAGTTGAGGAACGCGCCCAGGCGGCTCCGCACGCTCTGTTCCACTAGGAAATGGCCGTCAATCCCCAACGCTTGGGCCGCGGTCAGCGGCGAACTACGCCGGTTGAGATGGCCCCAACGCGCCTGCACGCAGCCCACCGCGGGGTCGTCAAAGACGGGGATCAGCCGCCGCAGGAAGTCGCGCGGCGCGACAAAGTCAGCGTCAAAGAGCGCGACAAACTCGCCCGTGGCGCTCGCCAGTCCATGCTGGAGCGCGCCCGCCTTGTACCCGGCGCGGTTGCCCCGGCGGATGTGCTCCCACGCAGGCGCGCCCGGCTCATACTCGGCCAGGACCGCGGCCACCCGCGCCGTGGTGTCGTCGGTGGAATCGTCCAACACTTGCACCTGCAAGCGGTCCGCGGGCCACTCCAGCGCCATGACCGACCGGAGCAGCCGTTCGACCACGTGCCGTTCGTTGTAGACGGGCAGTTGCACCGTGACCGCGGGCGTAACGTCCGTTGCGCGCGCGATCGGCATCGCCGTGGGGCCGCGGCCATAGCGCCAGGTGTAAAAGAGCGCGGCAAAGCCGTAGACCGCCAGCATCACCGCGCTGAGAAAGTAGAGTGTCTCGACGATCGGCATCATCACCATAGCAAGTTCATGGGCGCTTCACCTCGCCACGCCAATAGCAGTTGGTCGCCGCCCCAGACTCGGCCCGACCGGGTCAGCCCCGCGGTCAACGCCGCGCTGGTCAGCAGCACATAGGTCCAGATCCACTCCGCCCCGCCGAGATGGGCCAGGAACAGGGTGGCAAAAAAGAGCGCCGCGGCCACGCCCACCACCGGCGTCAACACGCCGAAAAGCAGCCCTAGCCCCAACGCCAACTCGGCCAGCATCAGAAACACGGCGATACCAGGCCGGACCGCCGCCGTTTACGTCGAACAGATAACCGAACAGCCCGGTGATGCCGTCCGCGGTGTAGATGCCTTTGGTCAGGTTTTGGTACCACGTGGCGAGCAAGATCACGCCAACCGTGATACGGAGCAGCGCCACGACGCCGCGAAGGTGCTGAACTTCGCTGGAGTGTACCATGTGTGCCCCTTTGTGGCGATGGTATGTAAGGAATGCGTAAGGATTCCGGTGTGCTCGTCGAAGAGCTGATGACAGGCGCGCCGGCATTGCTTCATCCTGGCGCATCTTGGGCGGGCGCGCCGTGAGCTAGACTACGCGCGCACGGAACGCGCAGACACGCGTGCTGCTTGTCCGAACGCTGAGGACGGCGGACGGAGCGGCCTTGACGCGTCCGGCGGCGGCGCGGTAATCTAGCACCACGGCGCGCGAGGCCGCGGGCCAGCGCGTGGTCAGTGTCTTCTATGCCGCCGCGCACGGCGCGCCGCACGCAACCATCACAACTTCGCAAAGGGTCCCCTACCATGCGTACCATGACCGTGTGTGCTCTGACACTCGCATTGTTCGTCGCGCTCTTGCTCGGCGCGACGCCCGCCCATGCCGGCGTCAACGAGTGGACGCCGCTCGGCCCGCCCGCGCTCGGGCCGATAACCGCCTTTATCGTCGACACGCACACGCCTACCACTTTCTATGTTCTGAGGGAATTCCCGCAGACGGGCATCCACAAAAGCACCGACGGCGGCCTCACGTGGCAATGGCTGGACCTGGCGACACCTAGCGGTCTTCGCTATGTAAATCTGTTTAGCCTGGACCCCACCAATTCCAACATCCTGTATGTAGGCGTCGGCAGCGAGAGTCTATACAAAAGCACCGACGGCGGCGACACCTGGCAGGCGATCAACAACGGCCTCCTGCTCTCGCCCGACTCGACCTCCGTCCCGGTGACGGAGTTGGTTGTGGACCGGCAGACGCCCACTACCCTTTATGTCGCAGTCTACAACCGGGGTCTCTATAAGAGCATCGACGGCGGCGCATCCTGGTCACACAGCAGCGCGGGCTTGCCGTCCGGCGTTCTCCTTCAAGAACCCTCGGCCACGCCGGGAAGCATCGTCATCGATCCACAGACGCCGAGCACCCTCTATCTAATTATGCCGTGGGAGGGTGTGTTCAAGAGCGTTGATGCGGGCGCAACTTGGCAGGCTGCCAATGACGGGTTGCCCACCAGACCGGCCACCGACCCCGCCGATGAAGACGGGCAAATCGTTGAAGCCTCTTGGGTCATTCTGGACCCGCGGACCCCGACGACGCTCTACGCGCGCACCAACCGAGGACTCTACAAGAGCGTGGATGGTGCGGCCTCTTGGCAACCCGTCGCACAGGCGGGGCTGCCGGTTGGATCGGACGGGTCCCTCTACATTTCGTCGCTGACGTTCGACCCGGCCGCGCCGCAAACGCTGCTAGCGACCGTGACCGACCCAAACGGGGGTCCCACTCATCTCTATCGCAGCATGAATGGCGGCGCGTCCTGGACCCTAGTCACCATACCGACGTTCGGCGCCTCCAACCCGATCGTGACCGGCGACGAGCAGACACCACAAACGCTCTACCTCTATAGTGCGGCTTCCGGGTTGGTCTATCGCAGCAGCGATAGCGGCGAAAGCTGGGTGTATGCTGCGATCGGCGCGCCAAACCGCGCGCCGATTGCGACCCTAACCGTCGATCCGCATGACCCGGCCAAGCTCTATGCCGCGGTCGATGGCGCGGGCATCTTTCGCACTCTGGACCGCGGCCACTCATGGACGCTGGGAAATAGCCCCCAACCTATGACAGGGGTCAGTGGGATTGTGGTCGATCCGCAAACGCCAGGACGCCTATATGCGACGACATACACCGGCCTATTTGGCAGCGAAGACGGCGGCGACAGTTGGCAACCTCTGGGTGCAGGGCTGCCGGCGAACGCGGTGGGTCAATTGCTCATCGACCCGCAGACGCCCACCAACCTTTACGCGCAAGGTTCTTTTGGCGTACTGCGAAGCGAGGACCGCGGCCAAGCCTGGATCATCGCTAACGCCGGGTTGCCAACGGGCTACTACAACCAAATCCCGACGGCTCACTCCTTCACACTGGACCCACAGACGCCTGCCACACTCTACGTCAGCGTTGATTACTACCAAGATTACGAAACCCTCTCCGCCGCTGTCTACAAGAGTACCGACGGCGCCCGGACTTGGGCTGAGTCGAGCAGAGGATTGCCGCCAAACTACCAGGATCAACCCCAACTCTTGGTCGATCCCCAATCGCCGGCGACTCTCTACCTCTGGGGGGACTACGATTTCGTCGATGCCCAATTCTATCGTAGCGTCAACGGCGGGCGCACTTGGGCCGCCGTTAAAGTCCGCGACCTTCCCACCAATGTGAACGGCTTTTCCTATATGGACCACTTGGCCGTCGACCCCAGTCGCGCCGGGATACTCTATGCCACGGTAGTCGCCGACCACTTCTATACCAGTGTAGACGGCGGCGACCACTGGTACGCCTTTCCCGCCGGGCTGCCGCGGGATACCTATGCAAGCAACATTATCGTTGATCCGAAGACGGTGGGTCGCGTCTATCTCGCGACCGGCAGCGGCGTCCAGGTCGCGGATATGAGCGCGATCCTCAGCGCGGAGGTGGTCGTGCTGGGCACGCCGCCCGCGGACGCGTGGACGCTGACCGGGCCGAAAGGCGACTTTACCTTGCCCGCGGGGGGCGGCAAGCAGGAACTAGGACGCTTTTCGCTGGGCACCTATGACGTGAGCATCACCCCGCAGCCGGGCTACACGGTCGCAAGCGTCTGCACGCAAGGCATCGGCGCAGGCGTGACGGCCACGGCCCACG
>CAYJQA010000281.1:0-7422 GCA_964372065.1 uncultured Litorilinea sp. | reverse complement strand
CTGGAGCGGATGGCGGCGCTTGTGCATGCGGTGACGCGCGCCGGTTGAGCCGGCCGGCGGTGAATAGGTGCGGCCCGGCTGCGATGGCCGGGCCGTTTGCGTTCCGGGTGTCCTACCTTGGGGTGCTATCGAGTCCCGGTCTATACTAGGCCCATCAGCAAGGTCACCGGCAACGAAGGGTGTGGGCATGGCGACGGCGAAGATTCGCGTGGTGTTGGCGGATGAGTTTCCGATTGTCCTGACCGGGCTGCGCGCCCTGTTGGCCGACGCCCGCGACGTGGAGGTCGTGGCCGAGACGTCCCGCAGCCACGAGTTGGCCGCATTGGTCGAACGCGTCGCGCCGGATGTGCTGGTGGTAGATGCGCGGATGGGGATGGCGGCGACCGTGGCGCGGGATGCGGCGACGCGTGTTCTTGTGTTGAGCGGGGGTGAAGACCCCGAGGCGCTGACGGACGCATGGCCCCTCGACGCGGCGGGCTTTCTGCGCAAGGACGCCGCGGTCACGCTGATCTTGGCGGCGGTGCGCCGGGTCGCACACGGCGAAACGGGCTGGTTTCGGCAGAACGCACACGCGGCGGAGGGCGCGCCGCCGGTGGCGCTGACGCCGCGCGAACTAGCCTTTTTGCGTTTGGTCGTGGCCGGCAAGACCAACCACGAGATCGGGGCGGCGCTGGGCATTGGCGACAAGACGGTGGAAAAGCACATGGGTGTGCTGTTCGACAAGCTGGCGGTCACATCGCGCGTGGAGGCGGCGGTGGTGGCCGTGCAGCAGCGGCTAGTATGACCCCAGCCTAAATGCGGCAAAAAGTGGGTAAAGCAACCGATTGCCCGCGGGTTGCGCGGCGCATATCCTGATACATAGGATATGCGCCGTTTCATTTGGCCGAATCTGACAGTGCTTGCCGGGGCGCGGCAAGCTACAGCCGCAAGGAGTGAATCGCGATGAGCCTATTGCACAACGAACTGGCAGTGCGAATCTCGGATGCCTTACTGCACAATGCGCGCACTCAGGGGTCACAGATCGATGTGATGGACAACAACGGCGTCGTCACCATCAGCGGCATCGCGACCTCGAACCACGCCCGCATAGCCGCGGCTAGGATTGTTGCCGAAACGGACGGTGTGTTGAGCGTGACCAACGATTTGGAAGTGGGCGCGCCGTTCATGCCAGGCGAGCCGCGGGCGAAGTTGGTGATCCCCGGCCACGTGATGACGTGATCGGGCATGGCCGACGGAGGTGGGCGAGCAGGGTGGAGTGATCAAAGCCACCCTGCTTTTTGTTTCGGCCCCAGGTAAAAAGGGGCATAGGCTTGATCCCAGCCCTCTCCCGCGACCCTTCACGTCCTCCACACAATACGCTGGACCGGCTGTAAGCGTAGGCCCGGCGCGTACGGGCGGGCGGGTAACGTTGGCGCGTTGACAGTCCACGCGGCGACGGCCTACAATGGCGCTAGGGCGCGCGCCGGCTGTGGCCGCCGCGTCCACCATCTATCCACGTTTAGCCGTAGAAAGGAGCCATCTGCGCTTGCGCGTCATTGTGCAGCGCAGGGTCGAGACCATGAAACAGGTGTCCTTTGCCGATACCGGGGTGAACGTGTCCGAGCTTTGTCTGGGCACGATGATGTTTGGGGGGCGCTGTGACGAGGCGGAGTCGGACCGCGTGCTCGGTCTGGCGCTGGAGCACGGCGTTAACTTCATCGACACGGCGGCCATGTATGGCAACGGCGTGACCGAGGAGATTCTGGGCCGCATTATGCGGGGGCGGCGCGACAAGTTGTTCCTGACGACGAAAGTGGCGAAGGGTGTGGACGCCGCCAGCATCCTCAGCAGCATCGACGAGAGCCTGGCCCGGATGCAGACTGACTATGTGGACCTGTATCTGATTCACTGGCCGGTCCAGGGGATGCGCCCCGCCGAGATGATGGAGGCGCTGAGCCGGGTCGTCGCACAGGGCAAGGCGCGCTATGTGGGCTGCTGCAATTATCCGGCATGGCTGTTGGCGCATTCCAACGCCATCGCCGCGCAGAACGGATGGCCGCGCCTGCTGTGCAATCAGATCGCGTACAACATCATCGAGCGCGGGGTCGAGGTGGAGATTCTGCCGCAGGCCGTGGCGGAACAGGTGGCGATTACGGCCTATCGTCCGCTGGCGCAAGGGCTGTTGACCGGCAAGTACCGGTGGGGCCAACCGCTGCCGGAGAACACGCGCGGGCAGACCAGCAGCCAAATCATCACGTGGCTTTCGCAATATGGCGAAGGCGTGGAACGGTTCCTGCGTTTTGCCGAGCGCCGCGGCGTGCCGCCGGTGGACCTGGCGATTGCGTGGGTGCGCTATTCGCCCGCGGTGACCGCGCCCATTGTGGGCGTGAGTTCGGCGGCGCAGTTGGCGGATTCGCTGGCCGGGTTCGAGTTCGAGCTTTCGGACGAGGAGTACCAGGAGGTTTCCTACTTCTTTGACACGGAGGTCAAGGAAGAAGGGCTGCAACGGTTCCCCGGGCTGAAGTACAATTACCCGCGTCTACGGCGGAACCTGAACCTGTTGGGCTAATGTGAGCTTGACGTAACGAACCGCTGGATGGCAACTGTCACCCTGAGCCGCAAGCAAAGGGGAGACCCTTCGCCTGCGGCTCAGGATGACAGTGGTTGCGCCTGATTTGCCGGGCTAGTCGGCGAGGATTTCCACTTCGACGCTCATGCCCCAGCGCAGATTGGCGGGCGGGTCGTCGAGGTCGATGTGAACGGTGTAGACGACGTCGCCGCCGATGACGGACGCCTGCACGGCGATGGCTGCGACTCGGCCGGGGATCTCCTGGCCGAGCGCATCGACGCGCACGGTGACCGGCTGGCCGAGTTGGACGCGCACCACGTCGCGCTCGCTGAGATCGGTGGTTTCGGCCTGAAGGCGGCTGAGGTCGGCCAGGGTGAGCGCCACCTGGCCCGAAATGACCATCTCGCCAAGACCGACGTCGAGCGCCGCGACCGTACCGCCGAAGGGCGCGCGCAACTCCGTGTTGGAGAGGGCGGCCTCGGCCTGGTGCAGCGTGGCCTCGGCCTCGGCGACGGTAGCGGCGGCGGCGGCGACGGCTTCCGGCCGCGCGGTAGCCATGAGCAGCTCCAATTCGGCCTGGGCGCTGCGTACCTGGGCTTCGGCTTCGGCAATCTGACCGGCGGTGGCCGGGTGCAGCAGGCGATCCAGCACGGCCTGGGCTTGCTGTACCTGGGCGCGCGCGGCCGCGACGACGGCGACATCCGGCTCCGAGTAGAGCGCATCATAGCGCGCCTGGGCGGCGTCCAATTCGCCTTGGGCGGCGGCGATCTCGTCGGGGCGCACGCCCTCGGTGAGTTGGGCGAGATGCGCCTGGGCGGCCTCCAAGCGGGCCTGGGCCGCGGCGACCTGTTGCGGGCGCGGCCCGGCCTGTAGCTCGTCCAGGACGGCCTGCGCCCGGTCCAACGCGGCACGGGCCTGGGCGACGGCGGCCTGGAGCGCGGCGGCGTCCAGCGCGACCAGCAGGTCGCCGGCGGCTACTTCATCGCCGGCCTGGACGGTCACGGAGATGACGCGGCCGGCGGCGGCAAAGCCCAGGTCCGCGGTCTGGACCGGGACGATCTTGCCGGAGGCACGCGCCGCGCCGCCGGTCGGGTTGAGCGGGATCACGGGGAACGACGTGGGCGCGGCGGTGGGAGCAGGTGGGGGCGTTGCCTGGGCGCACCCGGCGGTCAGGATCGTCAGCGCGAGCAGCGCACACCGCCGGAGATGGAGGAACATAGGGGTCTCCTCAGGCTTGCGCGCCATTGTCCACGATCTGGCCGTCGCGCATCTTGATCACGCGCCGGGCATAGGACATTACCCGCGGGTCGTGGGTGGCAAAGATGAAGGCGGTGCCCGTCTGTTCGTTGAGACGGCGCATGATCTCCATCGCCTGTTCGCCGTTGGCGGTGTCGAGGTTGGCGGTCGGCTCGTCGGCGAGGACCATGAGGGGGCGCGGGGCCAGCGCGCGGGCAATGGCGACGCGCTGCTGTTCGCCGCCGCTCATCTGGTCGGGCCGGTGGTGGGTGCGGTGCGCCAGTCCCACGGCGTCCAGCATTTCCAGCACGCGGTCATGGCGTTCTTTGGCGCTGACGCCGTTGAGCAGCAGCGGCAGTTCCACGTTCTCATAGGCGCTGAGGACGGGGACCAGCGCGAAGTACTGGAAGATGAAGCCGATGACCTGGCGACGCAGATCGGCGCGCTGGTCGGCGTTAAAGCGGGTGACGTCCTGTTGGTTGATCATGACCGTCCCGCTGTCCGGGCGGTCCAGGCAACCGATGAGTTGGAGCAGTGTCGTCTTGCCCGACCCCGAAGGGCCGACCAGGGCGGTGAACTCGCCTTCGGCGACGTCGAGGGTGATGCCGTTGAGGGCGTGGGTTTCAACCTCGCCAATGTGATAGGTCTTGGTCGCGTCGATCACTTGAATAATATTCATCACGGTGCTCCTGCACGGTGTGAAGGTCGAAAGCCGGGCGCCGCGCTTACAGGGCGCGCAACGCTTCCGCCGGTTCGCAGCGCGCCGCAAACCAGGCGGGATAGAGGGATGCCAGCAGGATGACGACCAGCGTCCAGAACGATAGCCAGGCGAAAATGCCGGGGACAAACCGGCCGTGGATGGTCGAGCTAACGGCCATATCGCCGGCGACGGTGCTGATGTCGCCGAGGTAGATGCCTACGGTCGCCAGGTAGCCCACGCCGGCGGAACCGAGCACAATGCCAACCACGATGCCCGCGATACCCAACACGGCAGCTTCCAAGAGGAACATGAGCATGATCTGGCGGCCCTTCATCCCCAAAGCGGCCAGGATGCCCATTTCGCGGATGCGCTCAAAGACGGCCATGAGCAGCGTATTGGCGATCACGACCGCCACGACTAGCATGACGATGGCGTCCATCAGGTAGTAGTAGCTCACTGCGACCTGCATGGTGTCGATGACAACCTGGTTCAACTCACGCCAGGTCAAGGTGGTTAGCCCGGCTTGCTGCAGACTCGCGGCGACGATCGGCGCATCCTGTTGGCGGTCGAGCAGCATGACGATGGCGCTGGCGTGCTTTTCGGTGCGGGTCAATGTCTGTGCCCGGGCGAGCGGCATGATCGCGCTGCTTTCGTCATAGCCTGGGACGCCCGTGGCGAAGAGGCCGCGCACCGTAAAGACCGCTTCGTCGGGCTGACCGTCGGCGTTGACCACCGCGAGACTCACGTCTTGCCCCACGGCGATGCCCAAGTCATCGGCCAGCCGTTGGCCGAGTAGGACCCCGCTGCGGTCGTCGGCGGTGAGATAGTCGCCCGCGACCAGACCCGCGCGGAAGGGAGCATAGAGCGCCGAATCCGGCTGGATGCCGTATAGACGCAGCCCCACCGAGTCCTCGCGAGTGTTGAGGATGACGGTTGCCCAGAGCACCGGCGCGGCAGCGTTGACTTGTGGCAGTGTCGCCGCGTTGGCCGCGATCATCTCCGGGTCGGCGATCAAGTCATCCCATTGCAGACTGAGTTTTTCTTCTTCATAGGACGGCGCGCGCAGTTGGATGTGGCCTGTGCGCAGGCGGATCGAGTTTTGGAGCGATTCTTCGGTGATGCCCGCGATATAGCCGTTCATCAGGATGAGCAGGCCCAGCCCCAACCCCACGGCGATCAGCGAGAACACCGACCGCCGCCGGTTGCGGCCTAGATCACGATAGGCAATGGTCCAGAGTTTGCCGAGTGCCATAGGAGCTTCCTCGCAGTGGGGTTATAGGTGGTGCAGGGCTTGCGCCGGTTCCTGGCGCGACGCTTGCCAGGCGGGATAGAGCGCGGCCAGCGCCGCGATGATCGCCACTGCCACCCCCCGGTTGAACGCGTTCGCCAAGCTGTAGGTCGGATAGATGCGGTCGCCCATGAGCGCGAGGGCCTCACCGCCCACGCTCGTCATCGATGAGAAGTCCATGCCCACGCGCGCCAGCACCATAAGCAGCAGCGTGCCCAGCGCGCAGCCGATGACCGCGCCGACCACGCCGATCAGCGTGCCTTCCCACAAGAAGAGGGTCATGATTTGGCGGCCTTTCATGCCGATGGCCGCCAAAATGCCCATTTCGCGCGTGCGCTCGAAGACGGCCATGAGCATCAGGTTAAGGATGCCGATAGCGGCGATGAGCAGCAAAATAAAGCCAAAGAAGACGCTGACGGCCGCTTTGGTGTCCATGGTCTGGCGCAGTTCCGGGCGCAGCGTCGCCCACGAATCCACTTCCAGGTCGGGGAAGGCGCGCTGCAAGGCGGCGACAACCTGCTGCTCCTGGCCGACGCGCTGCAAGCCGAGCGTGACTTCGGTGGCCTGGTCGCGCAGGTTGTAGAGGGTCTGCGCTTCGCCCAACGTAATGAAGACGACGCCTTTTTCGGCTTCGGCCATGCCCAGGTCATAGATGCCCACGATGGTCATGGTGCGCTGGCGCATGGTCTCGTGGAGACTGCGCCCCAGCAGCGTCACACGGTCGCCCACGGCAACGTCCAGCATGTCGGCCAACCCACGACCGATGACCACGGCGTCGCCGTCGTCGGGGAGCAGGTAGCGTCCTTCCGCGATGTGTTCCGCCTGGATGCTGTGCGGCGCTTCGAAGCCCGGCTCCACCGCGGTGATGCCCACGGCATAGGCCCCCTCGCGGCTGCTGACGATGCCGCCGGTGTTGATGCGCTTGGAGGCAAACGTGACTTCGGGCTGTGCGCGTGCGGTCTGCACGACCGCGTCGGCGCTCTCCAATGGGAGCAGCGGAAGGCGCGTCGCCTTGTCACGGAAACCGACGGTGTGAATCTGGATGTTGCCGCCATAGAGCCGGACCGCGTTGCCGAAAATGGCCTGGTCGGAGCCGGCGATGAGGCCGTCCATAAAGAGCAGCAGGACCAGCCCCAGAACGATGGCGACCACGGCGATCACGGTGCGCCGCCAGTTGCGCCACATGTTGCGCCACGCGAGTTGGACCTCGGCAACGCGATAGGTAAGCGCGGCGACGCCCGGCGCGGGTGCGCCAAAGGCGCGGGCGCGGGTAGCGTCAAGCGATTTGCTCATCCACAACCTCCTCTTGGATCGACGGGGCAACGGGCAGCGGCGCGTTCAGGCCGCGCCGCAAGATGTCAATGGCCTGGTGATAGAGCCGGCTGATTTCGGGCCAGTCGAACATGGGCTGCTGGCCTTGTTCGGCAGCTACATGCACGACCATGTGGCCCATGAGCGTCTGGCTGAGCGCCGAGAGCACCAGGTTGAAGATGGACGCGGCCAAGTCGACATCGAACTCCTGACTGATCTCGCCCTGACTCTGCCCCAACACGACCAACCCGCGATAGAAGGCGACTGATTCCTGGCGCGCGCGTGACTCAAAGGGCTGCGGCATGAAACAGGCGGCGAAGGCGCGGTAGCCCAGACGGG
>CAYJQA010000280.1:0-7437 GCA_964372065.1 uncultured Litorilinea sp. | reverse complement strand
AGCGAATACTGTCATTCCGAGCGTAGCGAGGAATCTCTCCGGGACGCGCCCAGAACAGAGGGATTCCTCACTACGTTCGGAATGACAACCGACCTGCGCTGTCATTCCGAGCATAGCGAGGAATCTCTCCGGGGGTAGTCGCCGCGGGAGAGCGATTCCACGGTGTAAGCTCCCCGGAATGACCAGACCAAACGGACCTTCTCAGATCAAACACCACGCCATGTCTACCACCATTGCCGCTTCCCGTCGTCTGCCCGCTGCTATGCGCGGCGAATGGACGGGGCCGGCAAGTTTGATCTTGGCTGCGGTCTGCGTGCTGCTCCTGATCGGCGTGGCGTCGCCGTGGCCGCGGTTGGTGGCGTGGTTGGCGCTGGGCTGGTGGCTGCCGGGCTGGCTGCTGGCGCGGGCCTGGCGGCTGCCGGACGCGGACGCCGTCGCGACGGGGCTGGCCGCGTGGGGGCTGGGATTGGGCTGGCTGATCGGGCTGGCGCTGCTGCTCCACTATGTGCCCGGTCCTCTCGCGCGTTGGCAACTGCTGGCCGTCTATGGCGGCGGCGCGGCCGCGCTGAGCGGGTGGCTCTGGCAGCGGCCCCCGCTGCCGCCGGCCCCCACCGATCGCCGCGTCCTGCTGTGGGGGGCGCTGCTACTCATGGCGGCGCTGCTGCTGCGGCTGCCGGGGCTGGGCTATCACGAGTTCCACGCCGACGAAGTGGTGCTGCTGCGCCAGGGCGAACGGGCCATCACCGGGCGCGCCGATGCGCTGGCCGCGCACACCAAAGGCCCCGGCGAGATCGCAGTCGCCATGACCGCGCTGTTGGCTGTGGGCACGACCGACGAAACCATGGCGCGGCTGCCCTTTGCGCTGATGAGCGTGGGGAGCATCCTGGCGACGGCTTGGTTGGGGCGGAGGTTGGTCAATGGCCGCGTGGGGCTGGGGGCCGGGCTGCTGCTGGCGGCGAACGGCTTTGCGCTGGGACTTTCGCGCATCGCCCAGTATCAGGCTGCCATCCTGCTGCTGTCGGCGCTGGCGGTGTGGGCGCTGTGGGAGTTCGCCCAATCGGGCCGGCCGCGCTGGCTGGCGTTGGGCGCAACGCTGAGCGCGACCGGCGTGGTCATGCACTATGAATTCGGGCTGCTGGCGCCGGCGCTGCTGTGGCTGCTGATCGTGGGGCGGCGGCGCAGCGACAGCCGCGCGGCGGTGGACCGCACGGTGCTGGCGGTGCTAGGCGCGGGCGCGTTGGCGGTGGCCGCGGCCTATGTGCCCGCGCTCCTGAGCGACTACTTTGCGACGACGCAGGGCTATCTCGCCAACCGGCTGGGTGGAGGCGGGGTCTTTAACCTACCCTTCTTTGTGGAGATGGGGACGTTCTACAATTCCACCTACTTCTTCGCCGGGCTGATCCTCCTGGCCGCGATGGGCACAGTCATGGCGGCGCGACGGTTGCCCCTGGTCGCGACGCTGCTGACGCTGTGGTGGCTGCCCTTCTTTGCGCTGTATATCTTCGTCGTACGCTATCCCGGCACGCATTTCTATTTGCTGATGGAAAGCTGGTCGCTGCTGGCCGCGATACCGCTGGCCGCGCTCATCACGCCGCGGCTGCGCGCGTGGCGCGGGGTGGCGCTGGCGGGCGTCGCCGTGTGGTTGGCCGTATCGGTCTTTTACCTCTACCTGCTCTTTTTTCGCCAAGCGCCCGAATACCTGATCAACATCGACCGGGAGCGCATCGCCTGGTACTGGTCCCCCTTCCCCACGCCGGAGAAGCCGCGCTTTGGCTTCCCCATCCAGGCAGGGTGGAAGGCGCTGGGCGTGCTGGGGCAGTGGGGCTATTTGCAGGAGACCTATGCGGCCAATGATGACGCCTGGTCGCTGCGCCGGTGGTATCTGACGCCCTTCAGTAAGCGCGATTTGGACGAGCAGCCCGACTACATCTTTGTGGCGCGCGACCGCCAGGAACCCGATCCCCGCTTTGACGATGCCGTGCTGGATGCCTACACGCGCATCGGCGAGGTGCGCGTGCGCGCGGAGCCGCGTATCGAGATTTGGGCGCGGCAACCGCTGCCCGTGCCCTATGTCACCTTCGACGCCGAGCACTTTACGCTGCCCTTCCGCGCCGAGGTGGCAAGTCTGACGCCGCCGGTGGACCCGCCCAGCCTGGTCACGGACGTCGCGCTGGACCCGGCGCTGACGCTGACCGCGGCGCACGTGGACGCGACCACGCTGCGCCCCGGCGACGTGCTGCGGCTGCTGCTGGTGTGGACGCCGCAGCAGCCCCTGCCGCTGGATTACAAGCTCTTTGTGCACGTGGCCGGGGCGGACGGCCGTCCGCTGGCACAGTGGGACGGCTATCCCGGCCTCAACACGTCAGCCACGTCCGCCTGGCCCGTAGGCGAGCCGTTCCGCGACCATGTGCTGCTGCCGCTGCCGGGCGACCTGCCGCCCGGCGACTATACGCTGCTGGCGGGGCTGTATGACCCGGCGACCGGCGCGCGGCTGGGCGGGCAGGCCGTGACGATCACTACGCTGACGGTGCGCTGACCATGACGCCAGGAGCCCCGCGGGCGCGTCGCCGTCTGCTGCTCACGCTGGCCGTGGCGCTCCTCGCCCAGGCCGCGACGCTCGCGCCGCTGCCGCCGGTCGCGCGTACCCTGGCGCTGCTGCTGTGGGCCGCGGTCGTGCCCGGCCATCTGCTGGTGGAAGGCGTGATCGGGCGTTTTGGCGCGCCGCCCATGCAACTGGAGTGGGGCGTCTATACCGTGGCCGCGGGCTATGGGCTGCTGATCGGCGTGGTCTTGCTGACGAGCTATCTGCCCGGCCCGCTCACGGCGTGGCAACTGCACCTGGCCGTCGATCTCCTGCTGGCCGCGCTGGCAGTCGTCGCCTGGCGGACCGCGGGCGCACCGGTAGACGCGCCTACGCCGCTGCCCCGCTGGGAAGTCGTGGCGCTGGTCGCTGTCGTGGCGCTGGCCGCGCTCTTGCGGCTGACGAATCTGGGCTATGCCGAGTATCACGGCGACGAGGCGCGCGCGGTGCTGCGTGCGGCCGCGGTCGTGCAGGGCGACGCCGGCGTGCTTTTCTTGCACAAGAAAGGCCCCGCGGAAATCCTGCTGCCCGCGGCGGTGCTGGCGCTGACCGGCCCGCTGACCGAGACAACAGCGCGGCTGCCCTTGGCGCTGGCGAACCTGACCGCGGTAGCCGCGCTCTTTTGGCTGGGGCGGCGGCTCTTTGGCCCGGTGGCCGGGGTCGCGGCCGCGCTGCTGCTGACGGTGGACGGCTTTGGCGTGGGCTTTGGCCGCATCGTCCAGTATCAAAGCCTGGTGATCCTGTTGACCGCGACGACGCTGCTGGTGTTGGCGCGGTTGGTGGAGACGCCGCGCGGGAGCGCCCGCGGGCTGGCGCTGGCCGCGGGGCTGACCGCGGCGGGGCTGTGGGCGCACTATGAGGCCGGGCTGGTCGCCGTGCCCGCGCTGTACCTGCTGGGCGTGCTGTGGACGCGCCATCCCTTGCTGCAAGCGGCGCTGGCGCGCGGGCTGGGCGGCGCGCTGGCGTTGGGCGCGGGGTTGCTGGCGCTCTTTTATGCGCCGTTTCTGCTCCATCCCCAGTTTGGCGCGACCTACACCTATCTGGTGGACCGGCGCATCGCAGGCGGTGGGCTGCCCACCAACAATGTGGCCGACTGGTTTGTGCGCGCCACGACGTACAATTCGATCTACTATGCGCTGGCGCTGATCGCCGTGCTGGTCGTCGGGCTGCTGTGGGTCTATCGGCGCAGCTTGGGGCCGCGCTGGGGGAGCGTAGTGGGCGCGGCGCTGCTGATTGTGTTAGGGCTGACCGTCGCCACCCCCGCGTGGGCCACGTTGGGCGGCCGCGACTGGCTGGTGGTGGTCTTTGTGGCTGCGCTGCTCCCGGCCTGGTTGGGGCGCGGCGTGGACTGGCGTGAGCGCATGGTCTGGCTGTGGTTTGGCGGGCTGGCGACCGCGCTACTTTTCTTCACCGACAAGCCGCGCACCCACGTCTATGTCTTTCTGTCGCCGTGGCTGCTGTTGGCGGGGCTGCTGGCGCAGGCCGCGTGGGCTGCGCTGGCGGCGCGCCGGCCGCGGCGACGGCTGGCCTGGGCGGGCGGCGTGACCGCGGTCGTGGTCGCGGCGCTCTTTGGCGGCTATGTCTACCAGATGTTCGCCCAGACGCAGATCGAGCGCATCCGCCTCTGGCAGACGGCCTGGCCCGCGGGCTATTGGCGGCCCTATGCCATGCTGGATAACCGCGCGCTCTTTGGCTTCCCGCTGGCGAACGGCTGGAAGGTGGCCGGTCAGCTCTACGCCGAGGGCGTGCTCACCGGCGACTATGCCACCAACGAGGTTGAGTTCTGGACGCCCATTTGGTACACCCACGGGCGGCTGCGCTGTGAGGATGAGGCGACCTGGTTCTTCCAGATCGCCAACCCGCAGCCCGACCCCGCGGGCTACCGCACGGCGCTGGAAACCCGGCTCGCCCAGGAGTATCAGCCGTGGGGCGTCGTCACCATCGGCGGCGACCCGCGCATGGTCATCCACCAGCGCGGCCACACGCCGGTGGCGGTGCAGGCCTTCCGGCTGGAGGACTACGCCGACGCCTTTGACGCGACCGCGACCGCGGACCTGCCGTTGGGCTACCCGGTGATCGAACCAGCTATCAGCCACGCCATCGGGGCCGACTTCGGCGGGCTGATCACGCTGGAGGGCTACGATCTGGCCGCCAGAGGCCCCCAGGGCGCACCCATCGCCGCGGGCGACACACTCACGCTGACGCTTTACTGGCGGGCGCAGCGGGCGATTGACGCCTCATACAAGGTCTTCAACCAGTCCTACTACGGCGACGGCGTGATGGTCGCCCAGGCCGACGGCTATCCGGTCTGCGGCGGCCGCGGCACGTGGCTGTGGGACCCCGGCGAACTGATCGCCGACGTCCACACGCTGCCCGTCGCGCCCGACGCGCCGGACGGTCTCTATCCGCTGTATACGGGGCTGTACATCGAAGAAACGCTGGCGCGGCTAGACGTTCTCGACGCCGCGGGCACCCCCATCGGCGACCAGGTGCACCTGACCGACATCCGCATCGGCGTGGAGTAGCGCGGCGTCACCCGGGCGGTTTGGCCCTACGCCGTCGGTCGATCTGCCCAAACGCGTACGCTTCCGCCAGCCAGGCGCGCACGTCCTCGTCTAGATCCGCTTCGTGCTCGACAATCACATGATGGGTCCAGCGTCCGGGCCGCGGCTCGACGCTCTCCACGATCTTGGGATGGACGACTTGCCGCCCCAGGCCAAAGGTGAGCACGATGCTGTCCGGCGGGCGCTTGTTGCTCCACAACTGTGGCGGCCATACCCAGGCAAACTTGGTCTTTGCGCCAAAGGCCACCTGTGTCTTGGACACAGTAATCGTCACCGGCCCCAGCGCTTCGATGGCTGCGCACACGGCATGGTAGAGCCGCAGCGGTACAGGCCGCCCGCGGAATAGCTCCTCGACGGAGTATAAAACGAATCCTTGCTCCGCATCTACCGCTGCCATAAGGATTTCCTCGATGCGCTCAGACGCATCACGGGGACCGCCCGTAAGCCGCATGGAGAACACGGGGTCGTACTGCAGCGCCTCTTTCGGATCGAGCGTGGGCTGCGTACTCTTTGGGCTGGATTCCGTCATTGCCGGTCTTCCGTATATGCACAAAACTCTGTGCGTATGGTAGCCCCGTCCAGCGCACCGGTCAATCACGGGCGGGCGGCTTCCAGCGGCACGCGCACGGCGTCGTCGGGGAGAGGCGCACCCGCAGCGTCCACCGCGGGGAGACGCGCGTCCGCGGTAGGGTCGTAGACACCTACGACGACCGCGGCGACGCGGGTCAGGTCCGCGCCGGTGACGGCCAGGTCGCGGCGGTCCAGGATGACTTGACCGGGCCGCCAGGCATACAGCGGGTAGCGGTTGGCGTAGGGTGCGCCGTCGGCCTGGCCGATAAGCTGCCCGGCGTCGTCCAGCAGATGCACAAAGATGCTGTAGTCGGCGGTCAGCGCGGCATCCGTGCGCCAGGCCATGACCAATGTGTCGCCCGCCAGCGCCACGCCCAGCAGGTGGATGCCCTCGCCAAAGGTCGCGGACGGTCCATTGGGCGCGGCGACGCGGCCTCGCGGCGTCACCCACACGCGGCCGATCTCCAGCACATCGCCGGGCGGGTCCGCGACGGGGAGCAAATCGCCGGTGCGGGGGTCCACAAAGCCCACGCGCAGCGCATACTGGATGGGGGCGGTGTCCGGCGGCACGGTCAGGCGCAGGCTGTTGCGCACGTATTGGCCCGTCTCCCAATCGGAGGTGGGCGTCTCGCTGGGGTGCAGATGGGTCACGGACGCGACGGTCTGCCCGGTGATGGGGTCGTCCAGGTGAAGAAAGACGCTGTAGTCGTCGTCCAGGTCTTCGATCACGCGCCAGTAGGCGACCACGGTCAGCCAGTCGCCCGCTGCGACGGCCGTGGGCAGCCGGTCCAGTCCCAGCAGCCGCAGCTTGCCGTCAAAGTCGGCGCGGCGGGTGACCGGCGCGGGCAGCGCGACGTCTAGGGGCGAGGCGAGCACGAATAGGCCGGGGAAGCCGGTCTGTAAGACCAGGACGGTCGCGACGACCGCGGTCACACCGGCCAGGGCCAGGCCGCCGCGCGGGGACGCCTCCGCGTGCGCGGGCTTGCGCCGCAGCCACGCCCAGCCCGCCGCGGCGATGAGCGCGACCCAGGCGACCGCGGAGACGCCATCCGCGGCGGCGCGCAGCGGCGTCTCGCCAAAGCGCAGCGTCAAGGTGTAGTCGCCCGCGGGCAGGTCGAGCATGAGCAGCCCGGTCACCGGCGCAGGGCGGGTGGGCAGTTCACCGCTTGGGCCATAGGCGCGCCAGCCGGGGAAGTAATGCTGGTTGAGCGTCACCGTGGCGGGGGCGGGCAGACTCACCTGGTAGCGTTGACGGTGGGCGGTGGCGTCGATCACATGGCCGGTCGCGCCGGGCGGGAGCGTGCCTGCCAGCCGGTCGACAGGCTGCTCGGCGAGATAGGCGTCCACCAGCGGCGACGTGCTGAAGGTGTCGTCGCGCCAGATGGGGTTAAACTCGCCCAGGCTCGTGGTGCCGACCGCGTTGCTGCGGACCTCGTAGCGCACGACCTCAGCGGGCGAGAAGGTGTAGCGCCCAGCGGGCAGTGTGTGCGGGTGCAGGTAGACCAGCGCCGCGCCCAGGGCCAGCCCGGTCAGCAGCAGCGCCGCGGCCATTTCTGCCCGGCGACCCAACTGGCCCACACCCGCCACGGTCGCGCCCGCCAGCCACGCCAGCCCCAGTGCGGTGAAGCCGTGCCAGCGAAAGGGCCACTCAAAGAGGTCCACAAAGGGCAGGGCGGCCCAAACCGGCTCGGAGTAGCGGGTCGCCATGAAGCCGCAGAACGC
>CAYJQA010000279.1:0-7438 GCA_964372065.1 uncultured Litorilinea sp. | reverse complement strand
GGTGTGTTACGACGACGAGCTGACCGCCCCGGGCTACCTCAAACGGATGCCGGGCGGCGGCGGCCCGCAGACGGCGCTGGCGACCACGACAGACGCCACCTGTGAGACGTTTCATGCGATGGTGATTACGGCGGAGGGTCTGTATTACTACAACGATGAAGTCGGTGCGATCGAGTTTCGACCGACGGGCAACCCGTTCGACCCGCCCACCGCCGTCTATACGACAAGCCCTGGGCACGCGCCGGGCACCAACATGGCGGCCGACGGGGAGTATCTCTACTGGTTGAGTGCTGCTGCCGGCCCTATTGAGGAAGTGCATCGGGTCAAGAAAGACGGGACCGGGCATGAACTGCTCTATTCAGGCGGCGGCACGCCGTCCACGCTGACGCTGATCGCCGGCTTTCCAGTGTGGGCCGGCACCAATGGCGTGGCCTATCTGACGCCGGGGACCACGCTGCCGTGGACCCGCGACAGCCTTTCGACGACACCGGGCCGCTACCTCGACTGGTATTCCACCGGGTTCTTCACGTTTGACCTGTACTGGACCGACATTTGGGCGTCGCCGAGACGTATCCGGCGCGCGACGTGTAATCAGTACTACGGGGTATTCCCGAATCCCGGTGGACTGGACTGCGACGCGGACACGAATTTCTATTCGGCCCCGGATGCGTCCGGCAGCACCTGGTATATAGGGCAGCCGCGCCGGATGGGGAGCTACCTGTTCTGGCCCGAACACCTGGAAGAGGCAGGTCCGTACTCTGACCGCGTGCGCCGGCGACCGGTTGCAGGTGGGACGACCGACGAGATCGCCAGCAGCCTGCGCCAAATCGACTATGGGCTGGCGGTAGACTCGTTATATGTCTATTTCGCCACCGAGGCGGACGATGCGGGCGGACTCGACGCCGGTATTCATCGCCTGCCGTTGAATGCCAGCGCGATCACGCGCGACCTGCGCGCCGACTGGTTCGAGGTGACGCAGGGCATCCAGAATCGGGGCAACACCGTGCCGCTGACGGCCGACAAGACGACCTATGTGCGCGGGTATGGTTATGAAGCTACCGGCCCCGACACGCCGATCGTTTCGGCGGTCCTGCATGGCAGCCGCAGCGGGAATCCGCTGCCCGGTTCGCCGCTGAGTCCGCTCGACGGTACGGTCGGGATGGTCGTCGGATCGGGCTATGAACGCGACAACTTGGACGATAGCTGGCTCTTTGCGCTGCCGCCAAGCTGGGTTGCGGCGGGTACGACCGATTTCCGGCTTGAAGTGGACCCCAACCACGCCTATCCGGACGCCAGCCCGGCCAACAACTCGGCGTCGCAAAGTCTGGCGCTTACGGCCAAGGGGCCGGGCTGCACGGTCTTTGTGCCGGTGCGGACCAACGCGCCAACGCCCCACACGGGCGACCCCAACTTTAGCGCCTGGGTGGACATGGCGGAACGGCTGTGGCCGACGCGCGCCTACTGGCCCTATCGCCAGAACGACGACGTGGCCGAGTTGGAAGCCTGCTGGTGGGGGCCGTTCCCCTATCCGTGCTATGGCCCCTATGAACTCCCCGACGACACCTGGAAGGTGCTGCTGTCACTGAATACGCGCGATGCGTTCAGCGACGATCCCGACGAATGTGACGATGCCGGCGGCTACACCCACTATGTGGGGATGGTCCATCCCGCCACGAATACCGGCGACACGAACGGCGCAGCGTACATGGACAGAAGCGCGGCCTGGGTGAAGATGCCGCCGCATTCGCCGACGACTTCGACGGAGTTTGACTTTCCGCGCAAGGGCGGCACGCTGGCCCACGAGTTGGGCCACAACGCCAATCGTGCGCACGTGAACTGCGGTGGGCCGGCTGACCCGGATCTGAGCTATCCGTATCCGGTGGACCAGATCGCCAACGTGGGGCACGAGAGCTACTATGGCTTTGACGTGCGGACGCAAACGATCTTGGCCCCGGACGACGTGGCCGACCTGATGGGTTACTGCCAACCGCGCTGGCCGAGCGACTGGACCTGGCGGGCGCTGTACAACTCGCTGGATCCCGGCGCGAGCGCGGCCGCGGTGGAGACGCCGCTCGCCGGCGCGGCGGGCGCGGCCTATGCGTCGGGCGCGGTGGCCGCGGTGGGCAATACGGGCACGCTGCGCTATGCCTATGTCTATCCGACTGCGGCCATGAGCAGCGGCCTCTATGAGAAGTGGTCGGCGGCGGCGGTGGAAACCGCCGCCGCCGATGCGACCTATACTTTGCGTGTGGCGGACGCTGCCAACGCGACGTTGGCGACCTCGCCGGTAACGCTGCTGACCGTTTCCGATGGGCCGAGCGGCGCCGACGTTGCGTTTGTGGCCTCGTTTGCAGCCCCCGACCCGGCGGCCTCCCGCCTGGAACTGCTCAAGGACGGCGCGGTGCTGACCTCGCTGGTCATGGGGCCGGCGGTCCCGGCGGTCACCGTGACCCAGCCTGGTGCAGGCCAGACCGTGAGCGACACGCTGACGGTGCAGTGGACGGCGACCGACGCCGATACGAGCGACCAGTTGCTGTTTGCGCTGCAATATACGCCGGACAACGGCGCGACGTGGTACAGCCTGGCCACGGACTTCGCCGGTGCGCCGGGCGAGACGCAGACCTTCACGCTGGCGTCCCCCGCCATCCCGGCGACCGCGGCGGCCAACCAGGGGCATGTACGCGTGCTGGCGAGCGATGGGTATAACACGGGGTATGGCGACTCTGCCGGGTTCACCGTGACCAATCGCGCGCCGGTTGCGTTTCTGCTCAGCCCCACGCCCGGCGAGAGCTTCCCCGCGGGCAAGCCGGTGGTCGTGCGCGGCATGGGCTTCGACCTGGAGGATGGCGAGCTGACCGGCGCGTCGTTGACATGGAAGCTGCTGGGTGTCGTCATGGGGACGGGTGAGCAGATGACGGGGGCTGCGCTGCCGCCCGGCGTCTATCCCATCAGCCTGACGGCCAAGGACAGTGACGGTGCGGAGACGGTGACCACCGGCCAACTGGTGATTGACACGCTGGCGGTCCCATTCAGCACGCCGCCCAGCTTGGACGGCTACTGCACGGATGCCGCCTATGCGGAAGCAGCGGAGGTCGTGCTTTGGCCTTACAGTGCGGGCGATCGGGCCAGTGTGCGGCTCTTGCGCAGCAACGACTATCTGTGGGCCTGCTTTAGTGGGCTGAAACCGGGTACGTCGACGCCGGGCGCACTGGCTGCGCTGCTCATCGACCCGGACTATAGCCGTGGCAGCGCGGCGCAGGCGAGTGACTTCGCCTTTGCCGTTGGCGAGAACGGCGGGGTCTATACCTTCAAGGGGACCCTCGTCCCGCCCGGCCCCGGCGGCTTGCTGGCGCAGGTTGCCAAGCTGGACGAACGTTGGAGCGCTGAACTGCGCATCGACAAGGATGTGCTCGGCGGCTGGGACAAGTTGGTTGGGCTGGCGGCGGCGCATCTCTATGTCACCGGCGGCAACGACAACTATTACTGGCCGAATCTGATGCTGCCTGGCGTGCCGGACACCTGGGGCCGCACAGCGCTGGGCGATGTGCCGTATCTGGAAAGCCTGTCGCCAGCCGAGGCGATGGCGGGCGCGGCGGCCTTCACGCTGACCGTCAACGGGCAGGGGTTCGTGGATGGCTCCGAGGTGCTGTGGAACGGCGTGGCGCTGCCGACGACCTTTGTGGGCAAGACCAGCCTGACCGCGCAAGTGGACGCGCCGCAGGTTGCCGTGGCGGCGACGATCTCGGTCACGGTGCGGCCGTCCGCCAGCAGCCCGCTGGTGTCGAACACGCTATTCTTTGCCGTGACCTCGGGCGCGCCGACGATTACGGCGCTGTCACCCGACTCGGCGGCGGTGGGCGGGACAGGCGTAAGCGTGACGGTGACCGGCTCCGGCTTCCGCAACGGCGACACGGTGGTGTGCGGCTATACGTCGCTGGCGACCACCTTTGTGGACAGCGGCAAGCTCAGGATCACGATGCCGGCTGGGATGCTGTCCAATGGCCATGTGATGGCGGTTGCCGTCCGCAGCGGTGGGTCGGATGGCGGCCGCATGAGCAATACAATGCCGTTCGTGGTCACGCTGGCCGGGGAGGAGAATACGATCCTACTGCCCAGTGTGTTGAAGAAGTGAGTGCGCGCTTGGTCTGGCGGCATTGACCAAGCGCGTTTTGGCACGGCGGGAACGGGCGGGGAACGCGCGATGGACGGTAATTCCCCGCCCGTCTGTTCAGGCGCAAGTTTCCAGAGCAGCGGCCATTTGTGCTAGGTCCGGTGTCGTGCGATAAATGGACCATGAACAGCAAACGTTGGCTGCGCGAAAACGGGCAGGTGGTTACCGCGGCGGCCGGCGTGACAGTGGTCATGCTGGGGCTGCTGGCGTACTGGTTTGTAGTAGCGGAGCGCGGGCGCGCCTTTCTCTATGACCATCGGGGCGCGACGCCGTTCGACGTAGAGACCACATCGCGCTACTGGATGGCCCCGCTGGTCGCGGCCGGGTATCTCTGCCTGGCCGCCACGCTCGTCGCCGTGATCGGGCTGGTGCGCCGCAAACGCCGGCTGCCCGCACCGGACAGCGTCATGACCCTGGCGGCGGGGCCGCTGGTGGTGGGCGTCCTGGTCGTGACGGCGCTGCTCGGGTCGCCGCGCTTGTCGCTGGGCCTGGCGGTGCTGGTCAGCCTGACGGCGGTGGTGGGGGCCTACCTGGCGTATTGGGCGGCCTATGCCATCCAGCGGTTGGGGTGGTCGAGTCTCTGGCTGATTCTCGACGGGATGGGACTGATTCCGCTGCTCACGTTGACCCAAGCCCTGGAACTGCCGGGGCGCGGACTCTCCGTCAGCGTGGAACTCGCGCGCAGCATCGTCGGGGCCGGTCTGGTGATCGCCATCCTCTGGCGGGGCATCATGGCCTGGAGCTATCGCCGCCTGGGCAGACCGGCGGCTCCGGCCGGGGACGTGCTGCGCGCCAGTCTGGTACTGAGCTATATCGCCTTGCCCACGCTCCATCACCTGACGGCGACACCGCCCGGCTACAAGTACATCACGACAGCCGACAACTTCATGCCGCGTAATCTGTGGCTGCTGCTGGCGGCATGGACGGCGGCAGTCGTCATCGTCTTCGGCGCGCAAAGACTGTTTCGCCGTCAGTCTAGCCGGTAGGGTTGGCAGCTCTCGGCGTATTTCGGTCGTTTGCACACATCAAGGCGAATGGTTAGAATAGGTGAATCCGCGCAAGGGTTCAGGAATGGCGACGGTTCCACAGGTGTTGGGCTTGTTTGGCTGCCAGGCACACGCAGCCGCCGGCCCGCCAGTGAACACAAGGCATCCGTGCTAAACCGATTCCCTCAAATTGGCCAAATTGTGCGTCGTGGCATGGTCGGCGACCTGTCAAGGTAGTAACGACCGGGCACTGCCGCCGCATAACAGACGACGGCGGACAGACGATGCCCATGAATCGTCGAATCTGGTTGGACGCGCGCCGCGCCGCGGCGTCGCTCATCGACTGCCAACTAACACCATAGGAGAAGGGGGATTTATGAAGCAAACAAAATCGGCGACACCGGCGCGCTTCTGGCTGTTGTCGCTGGTCCTCATCCTGGCGCTGGTCGTCAGCGCCTGCGGTCGCCAGGCGGCACCAACGCCTGAGCCGGCCGCGCCGGTAGCGGCGCCCACTGAAGCGCCCGCGGCGACCGAAGCCCCGGTCGCGACGGAAGCTCCCGCCGCGGCGCCCACTGAAGCGCCCGCCGAGGAACCGACCGCGGCGCCCGCCGAAGAGGCCGCGGACTCCATGACGACGGTCTTCGGGACCCAACTGCCGGACGACGCCGCGCCGTACGCCGAGCAGGTCTATCGTGAGCCCTGTGACATTACGGGCAACCACACCACCCCCGACTTCATGGTGGCCGTCTATCAACGCTACTGCACCGGCGACAGCAGCTTCTCTCTGGCGTTGGTCGACCTGGACAAAGATTTCAATGTGATTCCCATGGCCGCCGAGAGTTGGGAAGTCTCCGACGACAATCTGACCTGGACCTTCCACATCCGTCCGGGCATGATCTGGTCCGACGACACGCCGGTGACGGCCAACGATTGGGTCGCGACCTACCAGTACGCGGCCGACCCGGAACACGCCTGGGATTTTGCCTGGTTCTATGCCGGCGTGATCCAGAATTGGGACGAGGTGATCGCCGGCGAACTGCCCTTGACCGACCTCGGCGTCAAGGCTGTGGACGACCTAACCTTGCAGATCACTACGTACAAGCCGTTCCCACCGCTGCCCGGCATGATGCACTTTGCCTGGCCGCTGCAAGCCAAAGCGCTGGCAGAACACGGGCCGTACTACAACAGTGACCCCGCCACTTCGGTTAGCATGGGCCGTTACAAGCTGGTTTCACTGGAACCCGGCAAGAAGATCGTGCTGGAAGCCAATGAGAAGTTCAAGGGACCCAACCCGCCGCGCATCCAGCGCCGGGAAATCACCTACATGGATCCCAGCACTTTCTTCGCCGCCTTCCAGAACGGCGAGATCGATGTCGTGGACTACGAACGGTTGACCCCCGCCGACTTTGAGATGATCCAAAACGATCCGGCGTTGATGGCCAACTATCTGCGCCACTTTGGCGACTTCCGCACCGACTATCTGCTCTTCGATACCTACACCGCGCCCTTCAACGATCTGAACGTGCGCAAGGCCTTTGCCCACGCCGTCGATCGCGAAAGCATCGTCACGAATGTGTATGGCGAAATCAAGGCCATGCCTGCGTATGCGATGCTGATGCCCGGCTTCCCCGCGTCCGACACCGCGGGCGAACTGAAGCAGTATCAGGCGTATGACTGTGACCAGGCTAAGCAGTATCTGGCCGATGCCGGCTTCGCCGACGGCCAGGGGTTCCCAAACCTGGAACTGTGGCTGCGCAACGAAAGCCCGGCCTTGCAGGCTGTCTTCCAGGGCGTCGCAGCATCCATCTCCCAGTGTCTGAACGTGCAAATTCAGGTTTCCAACAAGGACTTCAAAGTCTACATGGACGCGCTGAATGCCAAGCCGACGCAACTTCAATTCGGCGCGGTCTCGTATGGCATGGACTTCCTGGATCCGTCCAACATGTTGGGCATCTGGGTCTCTACCGGTCGCCACTCCTGGAAGAACGATGAGTTCGACCAGCTGATCGCCGACGCGACTCCCTTGGTGGGCGATCCGGCCCTGCGCGAGCAGATGTTCCGCGATGCCGAGAAGATTCTCGTCGAGGACGTGGGTGGGATCTTCATCGACCACCGCTGGCAAGGGACGCTCTATCAACCCTACGTCCAGGGCGACGGCTTCCGCACGCCGGATGCCAACGGCATTGCCGCCTGGCACTGGGGTAACGACTGGGTGTTCGGCGATCTATACATCGCCAAACACTAGGCTAGTGAGGCTTACTTAGGCGACGGTTGGCGTGGG
>CAYJQA010000278.1:2529-7461 GCA_964372065.1 uncultured Litorilinea sp. | reverse complement strand
TAGTAGGGGTCGCGGCGACCGATCAACGGGTTGATGCCGTTACTCAGGGCGAAGGCCCGGTCATGCTCCCAGGTGTGCAGCGGCTTGAGCACAGCGGCGTCGTTAGGCCCGTCCATCTGCGGGCCGCCCAGGGGCCTGACCAATGTACCGCCGCGCACTTCGTGGTCATAGCGGCGGATGATGGCCTCCTTGGACGCGACGTTCGGGTGGCCCAACAGCCGCAGCAGGATGGTGGTGGGGTCGTCGGGGATCTCCTGCTTGGCGGCGGGCGGCGTGGGTTCGCGGTGGACCGCGGTCAGGCGGCGGCGGGGCAGGCCATCATGCAGGAAGTCCATGGGCAGATCGGCCACGACGGTCCCCGCGTAGCGGACGCGCAGACAGCCGTCGCCGGTGAACGCGCCCAACACGCTCAGTTCCACATCCCAGCGGGCGGCCAACTCCTGCAAGCGGGGCAGGCCGGCGGGCGCAACCGCCAGCACCAGACGCTCCTGCGCTTCGGAGAGCCAAATCTCCCACGGGGTCAGACCAGGGTACTTGAGCAGGACGTGGGTCAGTTCCACGTCGACGCCGAGCGTCTCCCCCATCTCGCCGACCGCCGAGGACAGGCCGCCCGCCCCGCAGTCGGTGATGGCGTGGTAGAGCGCCTCGTCGCGGGCCGCCTCCACCAGTTCGATGAGGCCCTTCTCGGTGATGGTGGCGCCGATCTGCTCGGCGCTGCCCGCGGTTTCGCCGGTCTCATGGGTAAGCTCGGCGGAGGAGAAGGTCGCGCCGTGGAGACCGTCGCGACCGGTGCGTCCGCCCAGCACGACCACATAGTCGCCGATGGCGGGCGTGGTCGGATGGCTGCCGATGGGCAACAGACCCGCACAGCCGCAAAAGACGAGCGGGTTGCCCAGGTAGCCCAGGTCATAGAGGACCGCGCCGTTGACCGTGGGCAGGCCGAGTTTGTTGCCGTAGTCGCCGATGCCCGCGACCACGCCCGCCGCGATCCGCTGCGGGTGCAGCACACCCGGCGGCAGACCGGCGTGCGCGTAGTCTTGGGGTCCAAAACAGAGCACGTTGGTGTTGGCGATGGGCCGGGCCGAGACGCCCAGGATATCGCGCACCACGCCGCCCACGCCCGTGTTGGCCCCGCCGAACGGTTCCAACGCCGAGGGGTGGTTGTGGGTCTCGACCTTGAAGGCCAGGTCGTAGCGGTCGTCAAACGCGATGATGCCGGCGTTGTCTACGAAGGCCGACTTGAGCCAGGTCGGGTAAACCGCATCGGTGGCCTCGCGGATGTAGGTGTTGAGCAGGCCGTCAATCGTCTCGCGGCCAAGCTCCTGCCCGGCGGCGTCCAGCCAAGTGAAGTCGATCTCGGCCCGGAAGGTCTTGTGGACGCAATGCTCGGACCACGTTTGCGCCAGCGTCTCCAACTCCACATCGGTGGGGTTGCGGCCCTGGCGGTCGTAGAAGGCTTGAATGACGCGCATCTCCGCCGCGTCCAGCGACAGCAGGCGCTGCCGGCTAAGCGCGACCAGCGCGTCGTCGCCGAGACCGGCCAACGTGACGCTTTCGACGCGGTCACTGGCCGCCGCCTCCGCGCCGAAGTGGGGCACGGTCGCGCCCAGGTGGAAGTGCTGCACCGTCTCGTTACAGAGCAACTGGCGGGCCACGCGGCGCAACTCAGCGTCGGTCACGTCGCCCGCCAACGCATAGCGGACGCCGGTGATCACTTCGCCCCCGCCGAGACCGATCTCGGCCATGCCGCGGGCCAGTTCGCGGGCGGCCACATCGGTGACGCCGGGGCGGTAGGTGACTTCCACCACATGGACGCCGGCCGCTACGGGCGGCGCGGGTTGGTCCAAGCGACGCCAGACCGCGCGATCGACTACGGGGTCCACCAGCAGCCAGGCGGCGAGACGTTCCAGGTCCGGATCGGCCAAATCGCGCTCGATGAAATAGAGCTGGGCGATCTCACAGCCGCGCACGCCGGTGATACCGAGGGCCAACGCGCCGGAACGGATGGCGGCGGCTTCGGCAGCGTGGGCGCTGTGGGCTTCAAAGCGGATGGGCATGAGACACTGACTCTCCGTGGCGGGACCGGGTGCAATGGCCCGGTGGATGGCTGTCCGACCGTGTGACCGGCAGACAACTTCCTGCGTGACTCACACGGATCGCGCAGGAAGTCGTGGCTGCCGCCATTGTAGCACTTTCCCAAACGGGGTCGAATCGCGGAGGGGGGCGAATGGCCTATGCGGAGCGCAAGCGGCGCGTCCAGTCGGCCAGCGCCGTCACCAGTTCCCGCACCTGGCCGCGCATGACGTCGTCGACCAGGTTGCCGTCGGCGTCGAAGTGCTCCCAGGCGCGCGCGATCATGACTTCCGGCTTGTTGACCAGTTTCAGGTCGTTGTGGAGCAGGATATAGCGCAGATGGGCTTGGGCGCGCACCGTGCCGAAGCGGCCGCCCGCGCCCATGATGGCGGCGGGCTTGCCTTGCAGCGCGGGCGGCTCGTCCTGGCTGGGTTTGCGCGAGGCCCAATCAATGGCGTTCTTGAGGACGCCGCTGACAGAGTAGTTGTATTCAGGTGTGGCGATCAGCAGCGCGTCGGCCGCGACGATGGCGCGGCGGAAGGCGACCACCGCCGGGGGTGAGGCCGGGCCGTCGTGGTCGGCGTCGTACATGGGCAGGTCGTTCAACTCGACGACGGTGATGCTCACATCGGCGGGCGCGACTTCGACCGCCGCCCGGATCAGGCCCCGATTGAGGGATTTTCGGCGCAAACTGCCGGCGAAGGCTACGACGGAAACGCTGTCACTCACAAGCGGAACTCCTTATCAAAGCTGGATGCACGTCGCGGTATGTGTTGCCCGCGGCGTTTCCTTCCGCATAGCAGGAATGGCGCGCAGTCTCCGTAAGGCCGCGCGCCATGTGGCGGCTAGACGATCAGCGCCATGCCGTCCGCGCCGGTATCCGCGCCGCCCGCCAGCGCGCCGGTCGCCGGGTCCATGGTGATGGCATGGACCAGCGCAAAACCGCCGTGGCTGTAGGGGATATGGACGGCAGGATGGCGCTTGCGGACCTCGTCGAGGACGTAATTTGGGATGCGCGTGTTGGCGCGGATGGCCCCGACCTGGCAGTCGATACGCGGGGCGTGAGTCGCCTCCAGCGGGGACATACCAAAGTCGAGGATGTTGACAATCACCTGCGCCACCGATGTGATGATGCGCGTCGCGCCCGGCGCGCCCAGCACTAACACCGGCTTGTCGCCCTTGTAGACAATGCTGGGGGCCATGCCGGTGGTGCGGCTCTTGCGCGGCCCATACGAGTTGCGGTGGCCCGAAACGGGATGGTAGTTGATCATGGAGTTGTTGTACATGAAGCCCATGCCCGGCGTGATCACGCCCGACGAGGAGCCGAGTGAGTGGGTCAGCGCGATGGCATTGCCCTGGCCGTCCACGACCGTGACGTGCGTCGTGTTGGGCTGGCCGGTGGCGCTGAAGCTCACCTCGATGGGTTCGTTGCGCTGGATGCGACCGCGCCATTCGTCGGCGCGCTCCTTGGACATCATCCAGTCGAGCGGCACATCGCTGAACAGCGGGTCGGCCATGTAGGGGTTGCGGTCGGCGAAGGCGGCCTTCATCGCCATGCCCAGGGTGTAGAGGTAGTCCGGCGTGTTGTGGCCGAGGCTGGGCAGGTCAAAGCCTTCCAGGATGTTGAGCAGCGCGATCAGGGTGGGACCGCCGTGTGGGGCGGCCGCGCTGACGACCGTGTAGTCGCGATAGGTCCCGGTGACGTAGGCGTCCTCGCGCATGGTGTAGTCCGCCAGGTCCTCCTGCGTGACGAAGGAGCCGTTGGCCTGCAGGTCGGCGATCATGGCCGCGGCCATCTGGCCGTGATAGAAGTCGTCGGGACCGTACTGGGCGAGGTGGCGCAAGCTGGCCGCGTGGTCGGGGTTGCGCAGCCGCTCGCCCAGGTCATAGGGCCGGCCATCCTTGAGGTAGATGCGGCTGGCCTCCGGGTTCATGGTGATGTAGTCGAGCAGCGAGCAGGCGTCGGGGTAGGCGGCTTTGCGCTGCCATAGCCCGGCCATATATTGGGTCAGGGTCCAGCCCTCTTCGGCGATGCGGATCGCGGGGGCCATGGCGTCGGCCCAGGAGATCGTGCCATAGCGCGCCAGGATGGTGGACATGCCCTTGACCCAACCGGGGGTGCAGATGGAGGTATACCCGGCGTCGTTGACCTTGCCGCGCAGGAAATAGCCCCAGCCATCGGGATTCGCGCCGATGACCCGGTCATCCCACATATCCGGGGTGACCTTGCTGCCGGCGAGCGCGGGGGCGTCGATGCCGATGGCGGCGGGCTGCCCGGTCAGGTGGAGGTTGACCAGCATGTAGCCGCCGATGCCGCACATATGGGGATCGACAATGGACTGGACGAAGGCAGCGGTGACGGCAGCGTCGATGGCGTTGCCGCCCGCCATGAGGACCTGCGCTCCGGCTTCGACCGCGAGTGGCTGCGGCGCCACAATCGCATTCGGCATGATTCACGTCTCCTGCTAGGTGGGTTGGATGGGCGAGCCTGCCGGGAACTTCCCGCGGACGCTCCGCGCGAGTATACCATAGGCCCACCCGGATAGGCGTGGGACAACCCGGATTTGGCGGCGCTGAGGCGCGGCCCTAGAATGGGGTGGGAGAAAGATGCCGACATGACGCAGTCGAGTGGTGGAACAAGTACGGCAGAGCCGCAGTTGATATTGGCTTCGGGCAGCCCGCGGCGGCGCGCGTTTCTGACCGACCTGGGCGCGACCTATGCGGTGCAGGCGGCGGACGTGGACGAAACGCCGCGGCCCGGCGAGCAGCCCGCGGCGTTGGCGGCGCGCCTGGCCGCGGCTAAGGCGCAGGCCGTCGCTGCCCGCCTGGACCACGCCCATGCGCTGGTGATCGCCGCCC
>CAYJQA010000278.1:0-2519 GCA_964372065.1 uncultured Litorilinea sp. | reverse complement strand
GGGCAAGCCGGTGGATGACGTTGAGGCGACGGCCATGCTCACGCGCCTACGTGGCCGGCCGCATCAGGTGATCACGGCCGTGTGCGTGTGTGACTGCCGGACCGGCCGCGCGTCGCTGCGGGTGAACACGACCACCGTCGTCATGCGCGACTATACTGACGCCGAGATCGCGGCCTATGTGGCGACCGGCGACCCGTTGGACAAGGCCGGCGCGTACGCGATCCAGGAGCCGGTCTTTGCCCCGGCGGCGGCCATCGACGGCTGTCTGTCTACGGTCGTCGGGCTGCCCCTGGGCGATCTAAGTGACCTGCTGGCCGAACACGGGGTGCAATTGGCCGGCGCGGTGACCGCGGTGTGCGAGCAGCAAACGCATTTCCGCTGCTGCCGCCGGCAAAACGGCGGCGCAATTGACAGCCCCACCGTCGCTTGATACACTCGCCACAGCCGTGGCGACATGACCCGAAAAGGAGTCTGATTGGCGAAATCGGTTGCCGACCAATATCTTGACTACGACGACCGGGACACGGAGTTCGGTCGGGTCCAGACGCGCACCCGCAAACCAAAGCCGAAGCGTGAATCGCTGGGCTTGCTGCGGGGGATTGTGACCCGCGGCCGGGGCCATCACTTCGACGTGCGCGTCCTGAGCCAAGACCACGTATCGGGCGGCGAGGTGCGTCTGTGTGAGGTGCGCGGGCGGCTGCTCCAGGAGCGCGGCAAGGATACGCTGGTGGCAGTGGGCGATTATGTTTGGCTGGCCCCGCACGGCGACCAGCGCGGTCAGATCGAGCAGATCGAGGAGCGCCACAGTGTCTTGAGCCGCCAGCATCCGGGCGTCGCCAGCCCGGCGGAAGATGTGATTCTCGCCAACCCGGACCAAGTGCTGGTCGTCTTTGCGGCTGCGGAGCCGGAGCCGCATTTGCGGATGGTGGACCGTTTTCTGGTGATCGCCGAGGCCAACGAGCTACCCGCCATCCTGTGTGTCAACAAGATCGACCTGGCGGGGCAAGACGCGGCGCGTGAGGTTTTTGGCGTCTACGAGGCCATCGGCTATCCCGTGATCTATGCCAGCGCGGTCACCGGGGATGGGTCGGCAGAGTTGGCCGCGGCGTTGGCCGGACAGGTCACGGTGCTGACGGGTCCCAGCGGCGTGGGCAAGAGCAGCCTGCTCAACGTGCTGCTGCCGGAGTTGAACATTGAGGTGGGAGACCTGCGCGAGTACCTGCACAAGGGCAGGCATACCACGCGCGCGGCGACCTTGCATGCGCTGCCGCTGGCCCCGAATACCTTTGTGGCCGACACGCCGGGTATACGCGAGTTGGGGCTGTATGAGATCGAGGCCCAGTCGTTGGGCTTCTATTACCGTGAGTTTGTGCCGCTGATTCACGATTGTCATTTTCCCAACTGTACGCACGACCATGAGCCGGGGTGTGCGGTGCGCGCGGCGGTCACGGCGGGCACGATCGCAGCGACGCGCTACGACAGCTACCGGCGCTTGCTGCACGGCGAGGAATAGAGGCGCGGCCACCGGTCGCCCGGACGAGGCATGACAAGCAAACTTCTGCAAGACTTGAACGAGCCGCAGGCCAGGGCTGTCCGCACGGTAAACGGGCCGATCTTGGTGCTGGCGGGACCGGGGTCCGGCAAGACGCGCGTGTTGACGCGGCGCATCGCCTATTTGATCGACGAGGCGGGCATCGCGCCGTGGAACATCCTGGCGGTGACCTTCACCAACAAGGCGGCGCGTGAGATGCGCGAACGCGTGGAGACCATCTTCGAGGACAAGTTCGGCAAGCCGCAGCCGGGCCAGCCGCCGCGCTTGGGTGGTCTGTCCATCGGCACCTTTCACAGCATCTGCGCGCGTACCTTGCGGATCGAGGCGGACGCCATCGGCTTCGACCGCAACTGGGTGATTTACGACACGGCGGACCAACTGGGACTGCTGCGGGCGCTGTTGCGCGAGATGAACCTGGACGAGAAGCGCTACAGCCCGCAGGCGATCCGGGCGCAGATCAGCCGCCAGAAGAACGAACTGATCGGCCCCGACCAGGTGACCGCCAAGAGCTATTTCGAGGAGATCGCCGGGCGCGTCTATGCGCGCTATCAGGAGGCGCTCCACACCAACAATGCGATGGACTTTGACGACCTGCTGACGCGCACGACGTTGCTCATGCGCGACAATCTGGAGATTCGCCGCAAGTATCAGCAGAAGTGGCAATACCTGTTGGTGGACGAATTTCAGGACACCAACACCGCGCAATACGAACTGCTCCGGCTCTTGGCGAACGAACCGGAGGGGCGGCGCAATCTGTTTGTGGTCGGCGACGAGGACCAGTCCATCTACCGTTTTCGCGGGGCGGATTATCGCAATGTGCTGCGCTTCCGCAAGGACTATCCCGAGGCGGCGGTCGTCTTGCTGGAGCAGAACTACCGCAGCACGCAGGCGATTTTGGACGTCGCCAACGCGGTGATCTCCAACAACGAGAACCGCACGCCCAAACGCCTACATACCGAGAACGGCA
>CAYJQA010000277.1:0-7490 GCA_964372065.1 uncultured Litorilinea sp. | reverse complement strand
CCTTTGCACCAGCCTTCTTCTCTTGTTAACGTCCAAAGTGATATGTGGCTAGCTTATAGTAATCTATCAGATCCCGATGGATTCGATTGTTCGACTGGCCTTTCTCTCGACCAGAGGAAAAGATTCGCCGCCATTCAGAATCGCCGAAGAAACGATCAATGCGCGTCTCGTCATCTTTTGAGGCCATCTGTTCCATGTTGCGCGTCAGGCCAGATTGTGAATAGTGTATGATGAGATCCATCTTGGCAACAGACGCGAGTGATGCGACGGTAGTCCAGTTCAATTCGAGGCCCTCCGGATCAAGAAAACACAGGTTCAAAGAAGGCCCTTTCCCTTGTATGAACACGGAATCGTTGTGCTTTATCCTCTCGACTATGCCAACCACAAGTTCATTACTGTCGCCAATATGGAAGTTCAGCGAAGTCTGCTCCGCGAAGATGGCACAACGAGTTCTCAGCGCATCAACGTTCTCACGGTCAAAGTCGGCGAAGATATATTCGGTAAATAGAGGGCCTAGTTGCAGGGAAAGTAACGCCGAGCCGAGCTTGACCTCACCAGACTCTCTGATCAAGCATTTCCCAGGGCCCGCAAACAGGTCAATGAAACGAATTGCTCGAAACGGTTGGTTTCGCATCGCCACAATGAAAGTCCGCAGATAACGCTCCACATAGTAGAGTTTTTCCTCTACCCACTGCCCGGACTCTCTGAGAGGTAAACCATCGTCAACTGGCTGAAAATATAGCTGTGGGGAGTTATTGTCGGGGGACATAGGCACCTGAGTATCTGTGGTATTCTGTTTGCTTGGGTGACTGTCCCAAATCTACCATATAAAGACGACCGCGCAAAACAAACCCAACTTGTTTAACTCTCTCGGACACGACACGACGTCGATCCGACTTGCCCTCCATCCGCAACCTCACCACCAGGAGAATTGCCATGCCAACCCTCGCGCCCGACATGCTGGCTGCGTTCAAGCAGTACGATTCGCCCACACTCTTTAACGCGATGGTGGTCAAGCTGGGGCTACCCAACGAGGAGTACACCACCCACGCCATCCGCTGCCTGCTGCCCGACCTGGGCAACGTGGTCGGCTATGCGGTCACGTCCGAAGTCACGACCAACGACCCGGACACGCCCAGCCTCGACTGGCTGGACTACTACGCCTGGCTGGAGCAGACACCGGGGCCGTTGGTGGCGGTCATGCGCGACGTGGACTCGCGGCCTGGGCGCGGCGCGTGCTTTGGCGACGGCATGGCGACCATCCATCAACGGTTGGGCGTGGTGGGCGCGATCGTCGAGGGGACTATGCGCGATCTGGCGGGCATCCGCACCGTGGGGCTGCCCGTCTGGGCGTGGGGACTGACGCCGGGGCATGGCGTCTTCAACCTCACCCGCTTCAACACGCCGGTGACGGTGGGCGGGCTGCGCGTATGGCCCGGCGACCTGATCTTCGCCGACGCCGACGGCTGTGTGCGGCTGCCCGTGGAGCACGCCGCCGACATCCTGCGCCTGGCGGGCGAGGTGCGCGCCAAAGAGGCGGCCATCTTCGCCCACTATCGCGCGCCCGACTTCACCGTCGCCCAACTGCGCGCCCAGCGCGCCGCCAAATAGCTTGTCATTCCGAGCGTAGCGAGGAATCTCTCTGCGCTGCGGGCCGCCCCGGAGAGATTCCTCGCTACGCCTCGGAATGACAGCATCAGCACACCATCGGGAGACTCTATGACCGCGTTTACCTTTACCGACGCCGACGCCCAATTCGTCGAGCGCCACGTCGCGCCCTACCTGCCCGACCGCGTCTTTGACGCGCACGCGCATCTCGTCCGCAAGGCGCACATGCCCGCGGGCAGCGTGCCGAAGCAACTGGCCGCCGCGCCCGACGACATTGGGCTGGCCGTGTATCGTGATTACATGGAGTGGCTGCACCCCAATGGGCGCACGGTGGGCGGGCTGTTCTTCGGGATGGCCTTCGACGGCGACCGCGCGGCCAACGATGCCTATGTGGCGCAGGAAGCCGCGGCGGGCCGGGCGCAGGGCTTTGCGGCCTATGGGCAGATGCTCATTGCGCCGGAGATGGACCCGGAGTATGTACGCGCACAGGTGCGGACGCTGGGCCTGGTGGGGCTGAAGCCCTATCACCTCATGGCGACGGGGCTGGATGGCCCGACCTTCCTGGCCCCCATCGAGGCCTATCTCCCGGAGGAGCACGTCCGCATCGCCCACGAAGAAGGGCTGACCATCACGCTCCACATGGTGCGCGACCGCGCCGTGGCCGACCCGGTCAACCAGGCGACCATTCGCCGCTACTGCGAGCGTTACCCCAACATGCGGCTGATCCTGGCGCACGCCGCGCGCGGCTTCAACCCCTGGCACACCATCGAGGGGATCGGCAGCCTGGCGGGGCTGCGCAACCTGTGGTGCGACACGTCGGCGGTGACGGAGGCGGGCGCGTTCGAGGCCATCGTGGATGCGCTGGGACCCGACCGGCTGATGTACGGGACCGACTTCTATGTCAGCCACATGCGCGGGCGCTGCGTCGCCATCGGCGATTCGTTCAACTGGCTCTATGCCGAGGAAATGAACCTGGGTGAGAAGCACGCCACCTTACGCCCGGTCCTGATCGGGCTGGAGTCGCTGCGCAGCCTGCTGCTGGCGCTGCACCGCCTCAAGCTGACCGACGCCCAGGTCGAAGATGTGTTTTACGGCAACGCGGCGCAGTTGTTCGGGGTCAAGTAGGCGACCTTGTCATGCTGCTCACGCAGTGGTGCGGGGCACTGCGCAGCGAAGCATCCCGGTGCTCGGAGAGAGGGGGATGCTTCGGCGCTTTGCGCCTCAGCATGACAGTGTCGAGTTTGCTCAACAGTCTATGACTATCCGAAAGGCAGACGGGGCGGGGGCAGCGGGCGCGGCCTTGGGGGGCGGGCCCGTCGCGTACCTACGCCTGCCATCCCGCGGTCAACCGCCACTGACCAGAGGGAAGAGCCGCCGCGACATGGCAGAGGGGCAAGACGCTAGCGGCTCACCGACGGGAGCAGCAGGATCGCACCGCCGCCCGGCTCCACCAGCACCGCAGCCTCGTTAGCCACGTTCTGGTCGTCGCTAAAGGCGAACGTGCCCGCAGCCGTCACTTCGATCTTGTAGCTCTCGCCGGGCAGCAGCGTACCGCTGTCCCAACTCTCACCCGCGGCGATGGCGACGCCCGCGCCCTGGTCCGCGGTAACGTTGTGCGGGTCCACGTCCATGTTGACGAACTCGATGACCGCGCCGGGTCTGGCCTCCAGTAACGGCGGCACAAAGCCCAGGTCGGTGATCTCGATGCGTTGGGTCGTGGGCTTGTCCACGGACGGCGGGAACGGCCCAGCGGGGTCGCCCACGATCAGCGTGCCGGTCCCGCTCCCCTCACCGTCGCCGCAGATCACGGTCAGCACGAGTGGGGTCCCGTCGGGGTCACGCGGCCCGGTCGTGAAGACGGCGGTGAAGGTCCCATCGCCGTCAGGGTCGGTCAGTGCCACCGTGTTGGAGGTCCCGTCCTTGATCCCCACCTTGACGTTCGCGTCATCACAGCAGACGAACACGCTCACGGTGTAGGTCGTGTTGGGGCGCAGTTGGAGGGTCCAACCGTCGGCGTCCAAGCGTCCGTCTTCGTCCACGGGCTGGTACACATGACCCTGCGGGCCGATGAACTTGAGGCTGACGGGACTCCACAGCAGGGCGGGATTCACCGTAAGCTCCACCGACTCGGACGGCTCGCTGATCTTGCCGTTCTTCTTGGCGACGGCCCACAGGATGGCTTTGCCCTCCACGAGATGGACGATGTCGGTGTCATCCCAGACGCCGTTAGCGTCGGCGGTGGTCGTCGTCGCCAGGTCGCCATTGACATAGATCTCGACCGTGGCGTTGGCCGGGGCGCGGCCCGTGACCCGGATTTCCCCGGTACAGGTGCTCCCGTCCACCGGGCTGAGGATGCGCGGGGCGCGCAGCCCCAGTTTGACCTCGGCCACCGCGACGTTGTTACTGTCGTCTACGTCCTCGTCGGCGCGGATGGTGGCCTTGTTCCGCAGCGCGTCCACGTCGTCCACCACCTTGGTGATGAGTACGATGCGGCCATGTTCGCCCGGCTCCAGCGTGCCGATGTTGAAGACTAGGGTGCTGCCCTCGTCCGTGCGCGTCACGCCTTGGGGCATCAGCAGACCGATGAGGATGGCAATGATGTTTTGCCCTTCCTCCAGTTGGTCGCGCAGCACCACGTTTTGGGCCGCGCGGTCGCCGCGGTTGCGATACTCGATGCTCCAGGCGATGCGACTGACGATCTCGCCGCTATCCTCGTCTACGGTCTGGAAGACCTTGCCGCGCTTGCGGATCTCGACATCCACGCCGCCGGGATTGTTGGCCGGTCGCCACAGATAGTCTTCGGTCTCGCCAAAGCGGAAGGGCACGGGATAGCCGCGACCGTCGCCATAGACATTAGGAACACCGCCCCACGACAAGGTCTTGTTGGAGACGCGCTCGCTGAGCGTGACGCGCACCCAAGCGGGCTTCTCGCTCATCTCGGCAGGCCAGGGCACGCGGCCGGTGTTCACGGCGATGGTGTGCAGACCGGCGCCCAGCGCGGCCACGTTGACCGGGAAGTCGATAACCACATGCTCCAACGCATACTTGGGATCGGCCTCGGCATTGGGGCAGTCCACCCCATCGGCCCAGTCGCCGTCACGGTTGGCGTCGATCCAGATATTGATGTAGCCCTGCTGCTGATTCTGGGCGAAGAAGGCGGCCAACGCCGGGCTGATGAAGACCCGGATGGGGACTTGGGTGCGCTGGCAGTGCTGCAACGTCCAGACGGGCGGGTTGGCCCCGTCGTCGAAGCGGTCCAGGTTGGCCTGATTCAACGGCGGGCGCAGGTTGTTGACGATGTCGGCGTCCGGCCCTAGATCGGCCTCGCCTTCCCAACTCACCAGCGGGCCGAGATGCAGGGGCCGCGGGTGGAAGTGGCGCGGGCCTTGGGCGGCCCCGGTCGCCGGGTCAAAGACGGTGGGATAGTTGGCCGGGACAGCGGGATAGGCGGTCATGCCCGCACCCCAGTGATTGGTGCTGTCGGGCGCGTCGCCCAAGTCCTGCGTAAACCAGCGAATCTTGAGCGGGATGCGGCGCACCTGGTGCTCGCCGGCGTCCGCCGGGCAGCGGCCTTCGCCCGCCGCCACCAGACAGACCTGCGCCTCGATCACCAGTTCTTGCTCGCCGCTCGGATAGGTGTCCACGGCGTCCACTGCGTCGACGTCCGCCGCCGCCACAGTACAGGTGATGCAGCCGTACCACCCTGCGGCCCCGTTCAGCGTCATAATCACGGTCTCGGACGCGCCAGGCTCAAGCGCCACCACCGGCCCGTAGATGCTGTGCCGCGGGCGGCTGGTGTCCACGTCCGCCGCGGCGATCTCCCGGATCTCCTCGAAGTTGAGACTGAACGCCAGGTGACCCGTCGCGTCGCCGTTGTTCTTGACCGTGAACCGGACATAGACAGGCTGCCCCGGCTGCCAGCCGTGAGGCGCGGGCGGCGTCTCCGTGGCCGTCTGGACCGTGTCGGCGTCCACCACCTCGGCGGCAATCTCGAAGTTGTCGATGGTGAGCTTGCTGCACTGCACGCTCACATCGGCGTGCGCCTCGATCGCGTCCGGCTGGCCGGAGGCAATCTCGGACTCGGACCCCGGTCGCACGCGCACAGTGTTGCGGATGACCTTCGGCTCCGGGCCGAAGCAGAACGCGGCGCGCACAGGAATGTCGAAGCGCAGCTCCGCATCGGGACCGAGCGCGCCGCGCCAGCGCACCGAGCCGTCGCCAAAGGCCACGGCCAGCGGCCCGGCGTCGCCCGCGACGGTCTGCACCTGGACGCGCCCGGCCAGGATGACGCCCGCGGGCAGTTCGTCCTTCAGCTCGGCGAGTTGGGGACCGTCGCCGCCGGTGTGCTTGAGGCGGACGGTGTAGGTGAAAACTTCACCCGGCTGGACCGGCCCGGCGGTGGAGACGGTCTTCACCACGGTCAGGTCGCCGGGTTGCCCCAACTGCCACGGGCGATAGCGCACGTCTTCCGTCTCGCCCCACTTGTAGGCGAGGGGGTTCTGCGGCCCGCGGCCGTCGGCCAGGGCGGTCGCCGAGTTGAGCGGGGCCTTCTCTTCGCTCAGTGTGAAGCGCATCCAGGGCGGGCGCGCCCAAAGGGATCCCGGCGCGTCGCCGCTGGTGTCCACCAAGACAGCCAGCGTGGGCACGTTGATGTCCACAAAGCCGCCCGCGGGGATGGCGGTCAGGTCCACCACGAAGTCTTGGACGATCCACTCGTAGGCCGTGAAGGTCTTGTCCTCGACCACGCACGACTTGAGGTCTTCCCAGTCGCCGTCGCGGTTGCCGTCGAACCAGACGTTGAGGTACATCTTCTCCAACGTGGCGGCCGCGGCCTTGGTCACGCGCACACGCAGCGTCGTGGGGCGGCAGTCGGCGATGGGCACGTTGCGATTGCGCCAGCCGTCGTCGAAGCGGTCCAGGTTGGCGACGTCCACCCCGGCTTGCAGGATGTTGTTGACGCCGTCGCCGTCCGGTCCCTGGTCGGCTTCGGCCTCACGGCTCATGAAGTTGCCCAGGATCGCCTCGCGCGTCGCGTTGTCGTGGCGCGGGCCGGACGGGTTGCCAGGGTCCTCCCACACCGTCGGAAAACGCCCGGCGACCGCAGGATAAGCCGTGTTGACCATATTCGCATGATGGTTGGTAGAGTCGGGCGCATCGCCCAGGTCGGGCGCGACGGGCAGTTGCTCTGGGTCCTTCTCTTCCGGTTCCGGATGCACACAGACATCGTCGACAAAGAACTCTTGGCCGCCGATGCTAAAGCTGCTGACGCCGTCGCTTACGCGCACCTTGTAGAGGTTGGGGCCGGGAGTAGCCACCTCGACCAGCGCGCCGCCAATGAACAGACCGTGAAAGTCGGTCAGATCGTTGCCCGTGCGCAAGTCGCCGTTGACCATCAGGTTGACAAAGCCGCCGTATTCGCCGGCCTTGAGGGTGATCCCGGCGACCGGGTCGGCCAACACTACCTCCAGGTTGGTGTTGTTTAGCTCAAGGTCCTTCCCGCTGCCGCCGGCATCCTGGTCGTCCTCCACCTCGACAAAGCCGCCGGTGAGGACCGTGCCGTCGGCCGGGTTGACCAGGCCGTGTACCTCAAAGCTGTGGGGGCCGCTGACAAAGCTATCGCCGGGGTGATATTTGTCGCCGACGGTCAGGTCTTCAAAATCGGCGCAGACCGGGCCGGCGACCGCGAGCGGCGCGGCCTGTGCGCCCACTATCGCGGCCAGGATCAGGGCCACCACCAGCGTCGCCGCGCCGATGACCCGTGACCAAGTAAGCGTACTGCTGATAACTCTCTCCTGTGTGTGCATGCTCTCCTCCGTAGACTGCTATCTCTTGTGTGGCGTGCTGCGGTGTGCCCGGGGCGCCCCCGCAGCGCCGCCCGCGGC
>CAYJQA010000276.1:0-7492 GCA_964372065.1 uncultured Litorilinea sp. | reverse complement strand
TTTAGCGGCTTCCTGCCGAGCCTGCCGCGCACCCAGGCCCCCAAGAGGGGGGAGCACCGCCTGACACCCAACCGGGGCCCCTCCCCGCAGATCGGTCCGAGCCCCCTCGCGGGCGATGCGTCCCGATGTTGCGTTTCCTACAGTGCAGCCGTCACCAACCACGGCTCGAGGAGCGCGACATGCCCAAGCAGCGTCCCCACGGCTTCCGCAACCGGCGCGATGTCCGGTGGGGGCGCGGTATATCGGCCATCGAGACGCTGGCCACCATGGCCATCACATGTGTCACGCTCGGGGTTGCCTTGCCTGGCCTGGGGGAGTTGCAGGAGCGGCAACGCCTGTACGCCATGTCCGCGCTTGTCGAGACCGACCTGCAGCACGCCCGCAGCCTGGCCGTGGCACGCAACGAGGTCCTGCGCCTGAGCTTTGCCGACGATGGCGCCGGCGGCTGCTACGTGTTGCACACCGGCACCGCCCAACAGTGCAGCTGTGGCGACGTCCCGGGCGCTGCCGCTTGCAGTGGCGGCGCCGAGGCGCTGCGTGTGGCCAGCCTCGCCGGCACCGGCGGCATGCGCCTGCAAACCAACACCTCCACGATCGCATTCTCGCCAACCACTGGCACTGTCACGCCAACCGGCACGCTAAGGCTGCAGACCTCGCGCGGTGAAACCGTGCGCCTGGTCGTCAACGTCATGGGACGCGTGCGGAGCTGCAGCCCCGACGGCCTGCCGGGGTACCGTTTGTGCTGAGCCCCTCATTCAGGCGGGTGCGGCGACAAGCGGCAGGCCAGGCGCGACGGGCGGCGTAGCGGTTACCGAATACTCGGGCGCTGGCGCGGATAATTGCAGCATGAGGATGCTTGTACTCGCCAATGCACAACGTCGACAGCACGGATTCACGCTGCTGGAGATCCTGATCGCATTGGTGATAGTCGGTCTGCTGGCAGCCGTCGCGTTGCCGAGCTTTCTCGACTCCATCCGCAAGAGCCGGCGCAGCGAGGCAATGACGGCCCTGGCGCAGTTGCAGCAGGCGCAGGAACGCTGGCGCAGCAACAACAGCGCCTACACCACCGACTTGGCCAACCTGGGCATCAACGCCACGACCTCCTCCGGTTACTACTCAATCAGCGCCGGCCAGGCGCCTGGAGCGACACCGCAGCCCTTGAACACGGCTTATGTGGCCATGGCCTACGGAAGAAGTGGTACCTCGCAGGCCAACGATAAGCAGTGTCGTCGGCTAGCGGTGCGCCTGCAGGGCGGCAACCTGAGCTACGCCGGTTGCGGGTCTTGCACCGAGTTCAACGCGGGCGACTTCGTCGCGAGGCACCCATGCTGGCCGCAATGAAGAGCAGGAGCCGGTCCGGCGAACGCAGACACCAGCGTGCGCTGACGCTGGTGGAGTTGCTCGTCGCCATCGCCATTGCATGCGTGCTGGTGGCGCTGGCCGCGCCTGGTTTTCACAACTTCATCCTCATGCAGCGCCTCAAGGGCACACATGCGCAGCTCGTCACCGATCTTCAATACGCACGTTCCGAAGCCATCAGCCGCGGCATGGTGGTCAACGTGAGGGTGCAGCCGGCGATCGGAGCAAACCCGTCCTGCTACATCGTGTTTACTGACGCGAATCGTAACTACTCTCAGCTCGGCGCCAGCACAAGCTGCAATTGCTGGCCTGCTGAAGGCAGTCGTTGCACAGTCGTCGGTACGGCCGAGATTCGGACGGTACAAGTTCCCGCGAGCTTGGGCGTCGGTTTCTCTCTCCCGCTGGGCCAAACCGGTGCCGTCGGCTTCGATCCAGTCACCGGCGGCATGGTTCTGGTCCTGTCCGAGCTCGGCGTGGGCACAGGCAACGACTTCACGGTCTTCACCTCCATCGATGCCGCGCACCGCCTGGCTGCAGTCGTGGGGCTTAGCGGTAGGCCCACCGTGTGCCGTCCCACAGGGTCCACCATGGTCGAACGGGATTGCTGACGGTGTCTCGCCGTCGCCTCATTCCGACGCAGTCCGCGGCCCAGCGCGGCCTGTCTCTTGTCGAGCTGATGGTGGGCGTCGCCATCGGCCTGTTTGTCGTTGCTGGCGCGAGCATCGTCGTTTCCACCCAACTGGGCGACAACCGCCGTCTGTTGCTGGAGACTCAGATTCAACAGGACCTGCGTGCCACGGCCGACATCATCACGCGTGAACTGCGACGTGCCGGCGTGGAGTCCAATCCGATCACCGGTGTCTGGGCGCCGGGCCAGACTGCCCAGCCCAGTGCGCGCGCCACGATCACGCACTCGGCGGATTTCAGCGAAGTCGGTTTCGAGTACGTACGCCAAGCCAACCCTGGCCCGTGGGGTTTTAAGCAGGATGGTGACGTGATCCGCACGCGCGTGGCCGATGGCGGCTGGCAGGAGCTGACCGACAGAAGCACGATGCGCGTCACTGCCTTCCGCGTTACGCCACTGACGCCCGTCGTCGAGGCGCTGCCGTGCGCACGCGCGTGCAGCGCTGACCCGCTGGACACAGCGTGCTGGCCCACGTTGACGATGCGCGCCTATCAGATCGAGATCGAGGCCGAAGCCGTGTCAGACACGCGTGTGAAGCGGAGCATCCGCAGCCAGGTGCGACTGCGCAACGATGCCGTGGCCTACAGCGCGACCTTGCCACCGAACCAGGCCTGTCCGTGATGCGAGCACATCGGCACTCCTGTATCCGATACATCTCGTCAGATCAGCGCGGTGCAGCAACACTCGCCGTCGTCGCCTTGCTGTTCTTCATCGTGTCGCTGGTGGCGGCATACACCAACCGCAACTTGATCTTCGAGCAACGCACCTCGGGCAATCAGTACCGTTCGACACAGGCTTTCGAAGCGGCCGAGGCCGGCGCGCAGTGGGCGCTGGCCCTGCTCAACGGCGGTCGTATCGACGCCAGTTGTGAGCCCAGCGCCGATGCCGGCGTCACCAGCTTCCGCGATCGCTACTTGGCCATCGATGCCGCCACTGGCTTGGTGCAGCCATTGCCCAACATGGCCGTCGGTACGCGTGCGTGGCCAAGCTGCGTGCACGACGGCAGCGACTGGGTCTGCAGTTGTCCGGACAGCAGCACCCCCGCGCTGTCCGAACCGACAGGCACGGGCATTTTCCCCGCCTTCCGCATGCGTTTTGTCCAGCGCCAGCCGCAGCGGCCGGGCACCGTCTGGCTTGAGGTCAATGGTTGCACGCGGCTGGACAACAGCTGCCTGGACTTCCCGGCCACGGGCGCTACGGGGGAGGGACGTGCATCCGTTCAAACACTGGTGGCGCTGAAGAGCGCGCTGCCTTCGGCGCCGGTGGCCGCCGTGACGGCACGAGGCACGGTCGATCTGCAGGGAGCGGCCTTTGGCGCCTTCAATCCTGCCCCTGGCAGCAGCGGCATCGCGTTGATGACGGGAGGCGCTGTGTCGAACAAACTCAGCTTGCGCATCGGCGGCGCGCCGGGCGCGCCAATCGACCCTGCAGAGCTGGTGCGTGAGAACGATCTCGCTCTCGGCGTCGCGGCCGTACCCAGCGGTCCCCGCCTATTCGGTGCAGTATTTGGCGCCAGCGGCGCTAACTATCGCGACCAGCCCGCCACCGTGCGTCTGGCGTGTACGGCCCTGGCGCCGTGCGACGCAACCCGGCTGCGCGCCGCGGTCATTCGCAACCCGGGCCGCATCCTCTGGGCCGAAGGCAACGTGAGCCTCGACGGCGGCGCGGATCTGGGGTCGCTTACCGCACCGGTGCTACTGGTCGTCGAGGGCAACCTGCTCTTGAACAACATTGCGGTGTACGGCCTGGTCGAAGGTCGCGCAGCAAACTGGGCCCTGAGTGGCACCACCACCGGCGCGCTTCGCGGCGCTCTGCTGGCCGAAAACAACATCGTCAGTAGTGCCGCCTTCGATGTCGTCTACGACCCTGCCGTGCTGACGCAGCTGCGCTGGCGTCATGGTTCCTTCGTACGCGTGCCCGGCGGCTGGAGGGACTTCTGATGATCCGCACCCAGTCCCTGCGCGGACCGGTTGCACCGCCACTTGGCTGGACGGTGCTGCAGCGGCGCCTTGGGCGCAGCGGGACTCGCGGCGTGTCACTCATCGAGGCGCTGGTCGCCTTGGCGGTAATGGGTTTCGGCACACTGGCCGTGCTGGGCGTACAGACCTCGTTGCGACTGAACGGCGACATCGCCAAGCAGCGCAACGAGGCCTTGCGCATTGCCCAGGAACAGCTTGAACAAGCACGGGCGTTCGACGACATGGATGCCTACCGCGACGGCATCGTCACCGGCTTGCCCGCTGCCGCGGTGGGCTACGCCACGACCAACGCAAGCTATCTGTTCCAGATCCAGGTCGAGAGCCCCGCCGGCGAGAACGCGCCGCAGCACAAGAATCTGGTCGTCACCGTGAGCTGGACAGACCGTGCCAACGAGGCGCAGACCCTTCAGTTGCGCTCCGTGGTTCACGGCGTTCCGCCTGCGCTACCCGGTTCGCTTGCTCTTCCTGGGAACACGGGACCCGTGCGCAACCCGGTCCAGCGGCACTACACGATTCCGCGCGCTGCCGTGACGCAGGCCGGCGGGCAGACGAGCCACTTCACCCCGCCGGGTGCGGTCGACGTGCTATGGGTATTCAGCAACGACACTGGTCTGATCACCGAGCGCTGCGTGGCAGGAGTCTGCACGCCTTTTGACGCGCGCCTGCTTGCAGGCTACGTGCGATTCGCGACCGCGGTCGCCAGCCCGGGGGTGACTGATGCAGAGCTGCCGCCAGGCACGCTGATGCCTGTGGAAGTGCGCGTCGATGTCACCGACCCCAGCACCACGGTCCTTTGCTACGAGGCTGACGTGCTGGGCTCGCGAGCGTATTACTGCGCCGTCCCGGTGAACGGCTTGGGCCTCTGGACCGGGCGCGCCAGCGTCACAGGTTTGGCACCGCTGGCCACGGGTCTGGCGGATGTCGATGCGGCCGCCTACCGCGTCTGCCGCTACACACCCTACCGCGACAGCCACCCGGCAGTGCCGACACAGATGCGCAACGAAGAAAACCCCTTGGACTACGTCGGGGTACGCGATGCGCTCATCAACCAAAACTTCCTCGTCATCAAAGCAGGGAACGGCACGCTGGCAAATGACTGCCCGGCCGACGGCCCGGCGCCGCAGCTGAATACCAACACGTGGCACCACCAGCCCTCCAGCTGACCGCCGTGCGCTGATGCCTCTCTCACCGCTGGACGAAGCACGGCTGCGCGAAGCGCTGTCGCTGGCTGAACACTCGATCGGCCTGTCCGACCCCAACCCACGCGTCGGCTGCATCATCGGCCGCGAGGACGGCACCGTACTCGGCCGCGGCTACACACAGGAAGCAGGCGGGCCGCACGCCGAGGTGATGGCGCTTCGCGATGCCGCCAGCCAGGGCACTGCCGTGCGCGGCGCCACCGCCTGGGTGACGCTCGAACCCTGCGCCCACCACGGCCGCACGCCGCCGTGCTGCGACGCGCTGCTGGCCGCTGGCATTACGCGAGTCGTTGCTGCGACCGGTGACCCGTTCCACGCCGTCGGCGGCCGCGGCTTCCAGCGCCTGCGTGCCGCTGGCGTGCAGGTGAAGCTCGCGGACGGCGGAATCGCGAGCGCTGCGCGCGAACTCAACATCGGCTTCTTCTCGCGTGTGCTGCGCAGCCGGCCGTGGGTGCGGTTGAAATCGGCCTGCTCGCTGGACGGGCGCACCGCGCTGCCCAACGGCGACAGCCAGTGGATCACCGGGCCCGAGGCGCGCGCCGATGGCCATGCCTGGCGGCGCCGCGCCAGCGTCGTGCTTACCGGCATAGGCACCGTGCTTGCCGATAACCCGCAGCTGGACGTGCGCCACGTGCCCACCGCCCGTCAGCCGCGGCGCGCGGTGCTGGATTCGCGGCTGCGACTGCCGCTGCAGGCGCGCATCAGCCAAGCGCCGGGCCTGCTCGTCTACACACATGCGCCCAATCCCGGCGCTGTGGTGGCGTTCGAGGCCGCTGGCGCCGAGATCGTGACCCTGCCGGCGGCTGCAGGCGGCGGTGTGGACTTGCACGCCGTGCTGGCCGAGCTGGCCCGGCGCGACCTGAACGAACTGCACGTCTAGGCCGGGGCTAAGTTGACCGGCGCATGGCTTGCCGGAGGGTTGGCCGACGAGCTGTTGCTTTACATGGCACCCATGATGCTGACGGCGGGCCCAGGCGTGGCGGCTTTGCCGGCACCTACCACGCTCGGACTCGCGTTGAGGCTCGACGTGACCGACATGGTTCGCGTCGGCCGCGACATCCGCCTCACGTGCAGGAGGCCGGAATCCGCGATCGATCGATGGCTGAATTCACTATGACGGTGGTGCGATGAACAACTGCGCGCGCCAGCACCCAACGTCGGCCGCAGTGTCGCCGTTCTTTACAACACAACTGCAGCAAGCCGCTGACTTGTACCAAGACACATGCCAAGTCTTTGAAATGAAAGGACTTTGCGCCAAGCGATAGAAGCGGCACAAGGCTTGCTTGCGTAACGTCTGAACACGCAAGTGCGAGACGAGTCGGCGAGGCGCGCAGCCAGTTGATTCTTGCTCTCCGCTGCGGATAAGCCTAAGGGACATCAAATGAATCAGCTTTGTGGTTTTGCGCTCAGGTCGGCATTGGCAGCGGCTTTGGTGACTGGGGCAGTGCACGCAAGCGCTGCGGTCAGCATTGCGACCACTGCAGGTTCGCCTTTCACTGCAAGTTCGGTGACTGACGACGCGACGGGCGCGACGATGGCGGGGATGAGCGTGAAGGCCTGTTTTACGGATGCACTGAACGGCTGTGAGATCATTAATTGGGCGGCAACAGGCCCGGAGGTGGGCGCGGCGGTGGCTGCGGATTGGTCTGTAGCACTCTCTGGGAACAGCTTTACGGCCCCGTTTGTCCTTACCACTGCCCGCGAAATTTTTAGCCTTACGTTCGACGGCCAGCCTGGAGATACCACCTTCGACATCCAGGAAGTCCTTGCGGGATCCTCACTATCAGCGCTCGGCAAGCCTTTCAATTCGACGGTGGCGGGCTACTCATTCTCGGTTCTCTACAGTAACGAACTTCGTATCAACGGCGCCTTAGAGGACGACGATCTGTACAACGTGATGGCGGTCAGCTTTTTGAATGAGCCGGGCAATGCTCCTCTTGGGTTCAGTGGGATCATGGAGTTCGTTGCTGACACCGACCGTACTGTAGCGAACGAGGCCTTTCGCCCCAGCACGCCCGTCCCGGCGCCAGCCACCCTGGCGCTGCTAGGACTGGGCCTACTAGGTGTGGCGGCCAGCCGCCGCAAGGTCGTGGCCAACCCCTGACGCGTCACTACCGCTGCGCCACGGCCCGGCAACAGATCTTCAAGGGCGCCTGCGGGCGCCCTTCGTCTTTGGGTGCGCTGGCAGTCGAGAGCCCGCCACCTACAATCCGCGGATGCCCATTTCCCCCGTCCCCGAACTGGTGGCCGAGCTGGCCGCCGGCCGCATG
>CAYJQA010000275.1:3752-7496 GCA_964372065.1 uncultured Litorilinea sp. | reverse complement strand
GCAGACCGACGGCTCACCCGGTAGCTCATCCTGGGCGACGGGGGCGACGGTCCCCGCGACCCAGCCCGGCAGCGTTGCGGCCAGCAGCGCCGCGCCCTGCGCCGCCAGCCGCGCCGCCAGCGTCGCGGTCGTATCGTCCGCGGCGATGGGCTGCCGCGCCTGCGCCAACACCGGCCCCGTGTCCATCCCCTCGTCCATGAGCATGATGGAGACGCCCGTCTCGGCGCGGCCGTCCAGCATCGCCGCGGCGATGGGCGATGCGCCGCGATAGGCGGGCAGCAGGCTGGCATGCACGTTGAGACAGCCATAGGTGGGCAGCGTCAACACGCGCTTGGGCAGGATCAGCCCATACGCCGCCACCACAAAGATATCCGCGGCCAGTTCCGCCAGCGCCGTCACCGCGGCCGGGTCCTTGCGCAGCGTGGCCGGTTGTAGCACCGGCAGCTCCGCGGCCAGCGCCTGCTCCTTCACCGGCGACGCGACCAGCTTCTGCCCGCGCCCCGCGGGCCGGTCGGGCTGCGTAACCACCGCGACCACTTCCCAGCCGTGGGCCGCGGCCTGGGCATGGAGGGTTTGCAGCGTCGGGACGGCAAACTCCGGCGTCCCCATCATGACAATTCGTACAGGCGCACTCATGCCGCCGCTCCTCTCGCAACAAGAAAAGGAGACGACCACAGCGTGTTCGTCTCCCCCACTATACACCACTTCGCCCACCCGTGGGCCTACAGCGACATCATCACTTCCGGGCGCAGGTCCAACAGGCGGCTGGCGTCAAACAGCCCAAAGGCGTTGGCATAGGCGTCGATGGACTGGGCGATGCGCGTCACCACGCCATGATGCGGGTCGGGCAGGACCTGCGCCAGGTTGGCATAGAGCCGCTGGCGCGCCGCCTCCACCTCCCCATCGGTCCAGATATAGCGCGCGCCGGTCTGCACCAGCCACGTCCGCCGCGCCGGGTCCAGTTGGGCAAAGTCCACGCCCTCTTCACCCGGCTGCAGCCACTTGCGCCAGCGCCCCGACGCATAGACCGCCTGCTCCAGCGCGGCCAGCATCCCGGACGGCGGCAACCCCGGACGGCTGATGCAGAGCGCCGCCTCTTTCTTCGCCAGGTCGGCCAGCGCGTTGTACTCCACCGCGGTGAACTCCGGCCCCACGTTGGCCCCGCCCATCCCCGCCTTGGGATAATCCTCCGGGTTCGCCACCCAGTCGGTATAGTGGCCCTTGATCAGCGAGCCATAGGGCATTACCAGGTCATGCAGTTGGCGGGCGACCACCGGGTCAAAGTCGGTAGTGTGCAGGTCCGTCCCCACCTTGCCCACGATAAAGCAGGGCCAGGCGTGCAGCAGGTCCGCCGCGGCTAGGCCGTCATGCAGCCCGGCCAAGAAGGTGGTAAACGCGGCCATATCCACCAGGCCGCCGTGCACCTCCTCCGTCCCTACCTCATAGGCGATGGGCGGCAGGCCGCGGCTCACCCGCGTCTGCTCGGCATAGGCGATCAACTCCACCGTGCGCCGCACCACCAGGTCAATCGGGACCGGTGCGCCGGGCGGCAGCGTGCGATCCACGGTGGGGTCGATGTGCAGCAGACTGTAGCCCGCATCCACGCACGCGGCCAGACTGGCCTTGACCGCGGCCATGGTCTCATCCAGACTCAGACGTTCGCGCGTGTGGGCGTCCTTGAGCCACGGCCCGCCGTGGTCCAGACAGGGATAGAGCATCCCCGCGCCATAGCGGACGGCAAAGGTCCGCAGATGATGGATAAAGCCTGCCGGTGTCCAGCCCGTATAGCCGCCGTCCAGGTCCACTTGGTTGAGCGTGGCGGCAAAGAGCATGGGCATGCGGTTTTGCGCCGCGACCAGGACCGCGGCCTCCAGCACAGCGTCGGAATTGGGGCAGACCGCCAACAGCGTCACTTGGGCGCGACCGTGGCGGCGCAGATCGATCAGGGTATGCACAACTTCGTTGAGCGGCGTCATGAGGATTCCACGCGGCGCGCCATAAGCGCCTGGGCCGCGGCCAGGGTGGGCTGGGCATTGACGCCGCCGGCGGCTTGCGTCGAAAGCGCGCCGGCCGCGCAGCCCAAGCGAAGGGCGTCGGCCAGGGGCCAACGGTGAAGCATGCCGTACAAAAAACCGGCGTTGAAGGTATCGCCCGCGCCGGTCGTGTCCACCACATCTAGAGGAAAGCCGGGGTCGCGCACGAGGGTATCCCCCTGGCGGCAGCACGCGCCCGCCGCGCCCATCTTCACCGCCACCGTGGGGACGGTCGCGGCCAGGGCGTCCAGCGCCGCGGACAACTCGCTGCGCCGCGCAATCGCCACGGCTTCCTGCGCGTTGGGCAAGAAGACATCGGTCAGCGCCAACACCTCGGCCAGCCCGTTGTCCCACTGCTCGGTGGGGTCCCAGTTGGTGTCCAGCGATACGCTCGCGCCCGCCGCACGCGCTTGGCGCAACAGGCCGGGCAGACCGGGACGTAAGCGGTGCTGTAGAAAGTAGCTGGTTACATGCACGTAGCGCGTGGTTGCAAAGAGCGCCGTATCCACATGGCCGGGTGTCAGCGCGTCGATCGCGCCCATGTGGGTCAGGATGGCGCGGTCGCCCGGCGTGGTCAGGATCACACTCAGCCCGGTCTTGAGCGCGGGGTCCACCGTCACCGCGGCGGTATCAATCCCGCGCGCGTGCAGCGCATCCAACATAAAGCGGCCAAAGGGATCGTCGCCCACCACCCCGCAGTAGGCGACCCGCAGCCCCAGCCGCGCCGCGCCGCAGGCGAAGATCGTCCCCGACCCGCCTACCGTCAACGTGGCGTCATCCACGATCTTCTCGACCTGGCCGAAGACCGGGCGCGCCTCCGGCCCCAAGATCAGGTCGACATTGATCTCGCCCAACACCAGAATATCAAACGCACGCATGGCGGCCCTTTTCCAATGGGTAGTGGCGGCGGTTTACCGGGAGCGACAGACGTATTGTAGACTACCCTTGACCGCACAGGCGAATATCATTCCCGGCGCGACCCGCCGGCAACCCGGCCCGCGGCGCGCTCGACACCGTCTGCTGCGCCTGTGTCTAGAGCCTGTTATGAACTCTGCGGGTCGCCGCGCTGCCCTTGATCCTTCGTCCACAGGAGGTGGGCGTGTGCAGCTTGAACCGCATGGGGCCGCTGTATGACCCCTAATTCACGCATTGGCGACAGGCGAGGGGTACGTTACTCGATAACGAAGCTAACCAAAGTGCATAACACGCTCTAGCCACTACTCAACCAGTCTGCCCACATGAAAGGGCGGTGTATCCTATGGAAACGCGCGGACAACATACCCTTGCGGAGATCGTCAGCCAGCCCGATGTCTGGGCCGCCGCCCTGGAGCAACTCACCGGGCAGGCGCAAAGCATCCAGGCGGCCTGGCGCGCCGCGGCCCCGCGTCAGGTGCTCGTCACCGGGTGCGGCTCCACCTACTACCTGGCCCAAATTGCCGCCGCCCTCATCCAACACCTGACCGGTCTGCCCGCCCGCGGCGTCCCTGCCTCCGAGATCGCGCTCCATCCCGACCAGACCGTCGGCGACCCCGGCCAAACGCTGCTGTTGGCTATTTCGCGCTCCGGGACGACCACCGAGACCGCCGCGGCGCTGGACCAATTCCGGCGTCTAGGCGGCGCACAGGTCTGGGGCATCACCTGTTATGACGGCACGCCTGTGGCCGCCGAAACCGACTTTGCGCTGCTGCTGGAAATGGCCCAGGAGCAAAGC
>CAYJQA010000275.1:0-3742 GCA_964372065.1 uncultured Litorilinea sp. | reverse complement strand
CAAACGCGCTCCTTTAGCACCATGCTCTTGGCGGCGCAAGCCGTGGCCGCGGCTGCGGGGGGTCACGACCTCGCGCCGCTGACCGCGCTGCCCGCGGCCGGTCGCCGTCTGCTGGAAACGACCTACGGCCTCGCCACCCAATGGGGAACGCAGGCCGGTCTGGAGAAGTTCTTCTTTCTGGGGTCGGGGCTGCTCTACGGCCTGGCGTGCGAAGCCATGCTCAAGATGAAGGAAATGTCGATCACCCACAGCGAAGCCTTTCATGTCCTGGAGTTTCGCCACGGCCCCAAGTCCATGATTGACGATACCGCGTGCGTCGTCGGTCTGCTCAGCCGCCGCACCTTTGACCATGAAGCCGCCGTGATCCATGAGATGGCGAGCATGGGCGGCACGACGTTGGCCCTTGTGCCCGGCACGCGCAGCGCCGGCCACATCACCGTCCATCTGCCCGAAGACCTGCCCGACTGGGCTATGCCGCCGCTCTATCTGCCCATCCTCCAGACCATGGCCCATGCCCGCGCCGTGGGCAAGGAGTTGGACCCGGACGCCCCCCGCAACCTCACCGCGGTGGTCTATCTGGACCGCGCCGCGCTGCGCTAATCCCGCCCCGAAAATAGGCAGGCGGAGGTCCTGGCCGGGCCTCCGCCTGGATGTCTGCGCCGCGCCGCTCAGAACTGCTTGAAGACCATCAGCAGCGCAATCAACAGCGAGAAGGCCAGCGTCGTCTTATGGGCCAGGTCCATGCGCGGGTTATCCAGCGCCGCGCGCAGCGCAGGCGTAATCGCGCCCTTGCTCATGGCCTCGCCCATGGCCGCGCCAATGGCCTTGCCGCCCGGCGCCATCACGGTCGCCACGATCACCAGATTGGCAACCAAGAGGATGTTGGCGACCAACAGCCAGTTCTTCGCCCCGCCCTGCAGAAAGCCCACGATCGGCACGCCCGCGACCAGGGCCAGCACAATGCCGGTCACAATCGTCGCGATGCTGCCCGGCTGCACCATGGTCATCTGAAGCCGCGCGACGATGCGCGCCAGCGCGCCCGCCATGCGGACGTCCTGTTGCTGGCGGGCCGCGCTCAGCGCCAGCCCCAGCGCCACGGAACCGCCAATCAGCGCAATTACCGAAAGAATGTGCAAGAACAGCAGCAAGCTAAACCACATCTTCCCCTCCTCCTTGTGTTAGCCCGCGCCCTGCGCGCGGCGTGCGCGAGTATAGCGCACCCGCAATTGAGCGCGCAATTTCCGCCAGGGTGAGCCGCTTTCTAGCAGACGACCGCGGCTGCCTGCCCCTGCGGCACATCTTGGCGCGCCCTGTTCACCCCACCTAGTAGTCGAGGACGGCCGGCGGCGCGCGGCGGATGAGGTCCACCGCTGCGGCCAGCAACGCTGGGAGTTCGCGCAGTTCCGACCACGCCAGCGAGCGCGAGCTGTAGACGCGGCGGTCGGCGCGCACGCCGGCCACGTCCATCCCCAGCCCGTCGCACAACAGCAGCGCGCGCGGCAGGTGAAACGCTTGGGTCACCAACAGTGCTTCCGTCACCCCATAGACCGCGACCGCCCGATAACAGGTGTCATAGGTCCGCAGCCCGCCATAGTCCAGTACGATCACGTCCGGCGGCGCGCCCTGACGGACAGCTTGCGCGGCCATGGCCGCCGGCTCGTCGTACTCCTCGCCGTTCCGGCCGCCGCTCATGATCAGCGTCTCCACCTTGCCCGCCGCATAGAGCGCGGCCGCCGTATCCACCCGGTCGCGCAGCATGGGGCTTAGGCGCTCGCCGCCATAGACGCGCGCACCAAAGACAATCGCCACGCGGCCCGCGGGCGCGTTCTCCAGCGTATAGGTCCGAGCCGCGTAGCGTAGCTGCACCGCCTGTTGCCACACCCACGGCAGCAAGAGCAACAGCGTCACGCCCACCACGCCGGCGGCCCCCCGCACCATCCACTTCTGCACAACACCCCCACTTTCAGCTATTTGACAGCTAGGCTGCACAGCCGAGTCGCGTGTCACAGTCTGAGCCGGCGCGCGCTCCGCCCAACAGCGATTGCTCCCATTGTGTGTGGGTATACGACGCTTTGCATTGAGATGCAGTTCCCTGTGCGCGGCCGTCGCCCGGGGCGCGCCAGGTCAAGCGATTCGCATAAGACGCCAACGACACTGAAAGGTCATTGACAGGTGCAACCGTAGAATCGAAGGACTTGCTGTCCTATACTATAGCAAGCCAGACAAGCTGTCGGCTTTGCCTATTCATATAGCACAAAAACGACTAACGCTTTCCCAGATTTTTGTGGAGGCGACTAGTGAATTGTTTCACATACGCACGTTTTGTGGCCCGTGACCTACCGGCACAACACGACCTAACAATGGAGGGGTAAAGATATGTCGCCGCTGACTCACGTCGATCACGTTACTAGACCAGAGGGGAATACTCGTACCGCATGGCGTCCCTACCGGTCGTTGATGGCCGGTCTGATGCTTGCGGTGCTGTGGCTGGCTATGACAAGTAACATTGTGCTAGCCGCACTCAGTGTCAATAGCGCCACCATTGACGGCCAAACCACGGTCACCGCGTATGCAGGCGGTGAGCTGGAGGTCTCGGTAACTGTTGCGCGGACGAGCGATTCCGATTGGCGAGCTACCGCCTATAGTTTTGACGGCTTTGCCACGGTAGCGGGATGCGCCGATCACTCCAATTACACCTACAATGGGACTAATACAGTCACGTTTGACGTCACCGCGCCGGCATCGGTCGGCACGACGACGAAGACGTTGAGCGTCAGACCGTATAGCGAGAATAATTGTACAGGTGAAACGAGCGGCAATGTAGCCAACATCACCGTCAACGTGGTGGGTCCTGAAAACAACTCCGACTTGGCTGCTGCGTGTGGCCTGGATGTCATCTTGGTGCTGGATGAATCCTATTCCATTGCGACTACGAGTGGCGCGACCACTGCGGTACGTAACGCCGCTAGTGCATTTCTGAGCGGTTTGAACAACACCGGCTCCAGTGTGGCTATTGTCGAATTCAACACACAGGCGCGTCAGGTTTACAATTTTACCGAGGTCAACGACGCCAATCTAGCCATCTTTCAGAATTACATTTACGACGGGGGTGGTGCGCCGGAGGGAGGCTACGATCCGGGTGCCACCGTCGGCTACACCAACTGGGATGACGCCTTTGCCAAGGTGGAGGCGCTCAACAATTCGCGCCTCGCGCCGCTCGTGGTCTTTATCACCGACGGCGACCCAACGGCCTACGAGGAAGGATCCAGTTCCAAACGGAGCACGGACTTAATCTACCCGAACTCCGCACCCTACCCCGGCACTGACCTCCGGCTGGTCCGGGCGATTGAGGGCGCAAATGTCGTCAAGAACCAGGGTTCTCACATCCTGACCGTGGGTGTGGGCGGCGCCCTGGGCAACACCTACAGCCAAGATCGGCTGAAGATGATTTCGGGCAATGATGTTTACAGCGGCGTCGGCGCGCTCGACTTGGCAACCACCGATCTGATTCTGGTTTCGGATTTTGGCAATCTGGCCACGGAACTCCAAAAGATTGTTACGGCGCTTTGCCAGTCGTCCGTGACCATCACCAAGTTGGTCGATCCGGGTACAGGGGTGTATCAACCCGACGCCGGGTGGGTTTTCGATGCCCGGACGCGCTATCCCCAACCTTCCGGGACGAACTTCACATGGAGTCAACCTGTAGTCGCATCTGGGACACAGGTGGTTTCCGGTACAACTC
>CAYJQA010000274.1:2214-7499 GCA_964372065.1 uncultured Litorilinea sp. | reverse complement strand
CAGGTCGGCGTCATTGAACTTGACCCCGGCGCGCTCGTCGCGGTCGTCGTAGAGCACCTCGACGCCGGCGGCTTGCAGGTCGGCGTAGATGCGCTCGGCGGCCTCGATGACCTCCGGCTGCTTCTCCGTCCCCAGCCCGACAATCATCACCTGATAGGGCGCAATGGTGATGGGCCACCGGATGCCCTGCTCGTCGTTATGGTGTTCGATGATGCAGGCCATGACGCGGCCCGACCCAATGCCATAGGACCCCATGACGATGGGCTTGGTCTCGCCGTTCTCGTCCAGATAGGTCGCGCCCATGGCCGCGCTGTATTTGGTGCCCAGCTTGAAGATGTTGCCCACCTCCACCCCGCGCACGGTACGCAGCGGCGCGCCGCACTTGGGGCAGGCGTGGCCGTCCGCCGCGGCCACGATGTCCATCACCAGGTCGGCGGTGTAGTCGCGGCCGTAATTGACGTGGCGCAGGTGGTAGTCCACGCGGTTCGCCCCCGCCACCAGATTGGGGCTGGCCGCGACCAAGTCATCCACGATCAGCGTGACCCGGCTGCGGTCGATGCCGATGGGCGAGCCATAGCCCGGTTCCGCGCCGACGGCGCGAATCTCGTCGGGCGTGGCGGGACGCAGCCGGCGCGCCTTGATGGCGTTAGTCAGCTTCGTCTCGTTGACCTCCATATCCCCGCGCACCACGGCAAAGATAAACTGCTCGCGGACCTTGCCGCCCGGCGCATCCACCTCGGCGACCATAAAGATGGCCTTGGCCGTCTGCGCCTGCTCGATCTGGAGAAAGTCCGCCAGCGCCGCGATGGTCGTGACGCCGGGCGTGTGGACTTCGTCCACGGGGATGGGCGCAGTGTCTGGCGGCGCGGGCTTGGCAAAGACCGCGATCTGGCGGTTGGCGCTGTAGTGGCACGCATCGCAGAGCAGCAGCGTGTCTTCGCCGATGGGCGTCAGCGCCATAAACTCATGCGCCATCGTCCCGCCCATCATGCCGGTATCGCTCTCCACGGCCAGCACTTCCAGGCCACAGCGCCGGAAGATGTTGAAGTAGGACTGATAAATCCTAGGATAGAAGGCGTCCAGCCCGGCATAGTCGCGGTCGAAGGAATAGGCGTCCTTCATGGTGAACTCGCGCACGCGGATGGTCCCGGCGCGGGGACGCGGCTCGTCGCGGAACTTGGTCTGAATCTGGTAGAGGACAAAGGGCAACTGGCGGTAGCTGCTGACCACGGTCTGCGCCAACTCGGCCATGATCTCCTCATGCGTCATGCCCAGACAGTAGTCGCGCCCGTTGCGGTCCTTGAGGCGCGCCATGTCGTCGCCGATGGCCTGCCAGCGCCCACTGCGCTGCCACAACTCGGCGGGATGTACCACCGGCAGGGTGACTTCCTGCCCGTCGATGGCGTCCATCTCGTCGCGCATGATGTTCTCGATCTTGAGCTTGACCCGGTGGCCCAGCGGCAGGAAGTCAAAGATGCCCGCGGCGATGGGGTGGATCAGCGAGGCGCGCAACATCAACTGGTGGCTGACGGTCTCGGCCTCGGCGGGGACTTCGCGCAAGGTCTGAAAGAAAAGCCTGGACATTCGCATGAGATTCTGCTCCGCGTCGGTTCGTAAGTTTTGCGGCGACGTTGCGTGGCGTCATGCCGAACGGAGAGGGACTCATCCTCGCGGCTCGTCGCAATGACAGCGCCCATTCACACAAGCGACTGTCATTCCGAGCCATCGGCGAGGAATCTCTCTGTCGCGGCTACGCCAACAGCGCGTCCACCTTGACCTTTAGTTCTTCGTAGCTCAACAGCCCCACGTGACGGCCAACCTCGACGCCGTCGCGCAGAAACAGCAGCGTGGGCAAGCCCATGATGTCGTAGGCGGCGGGCGTGGCCGGGTTCTCGTCCACATCCAGCGCCACGACGCGGATGCGATCCGCATAATCGCGCGCCAAGAACACCGTATATGCCGAGACGACCTCACACGGCGCGCACCACTCGGCCCAGAAATCTACGACCACCGGCAGATCGGCGGCGAGCGCCACCGCGGCAAAGTCGGCGTCGGTCACGTCCCGCGGCGCAGGGCCAGACAGCGCCGGTTGCGGATGCGCGTCCGGCGCCAAACTTGGCGGGGTCGGGCGGCCGCCCACCCACTGCATCAACTTGCGAAACATCGCACTCTCCTCGGACCGGATCGCGGCCCACCCTGCACGGTGGCAAATGGGCCTTCGGGTGAGTATATGTCCGCCCCAAGTGGATGTCAAAAGCCGGTCTCCAGACTTGCAAACCTTATGGTATAATGGCGCGCAACCTTGCTCCCCGCCAGGTGTTGTAACCGATCAAGCAGGAAACACAACGCTGGCCTTTCACTGCTCCGCGGGGCGATCGCCGGCCGCGGCTTATGCTCGCTAGGGAGGAATACGTGTCTACCACACCGCCGTGGTATGCCCAGTACGAACCGGGCGTTCCGTTGACCGTCGAAGTGCCCGACATGCCTGTGTTTCGCCTCTTGGACGACGCCGCCGCGGCCTATCCGAATCGGGTGGCGCTGCGCATGGTGCTCAAGTATCTCCCGCTTGGGCTGGCCGTCGAGTCCAAATCCACGTTCCGCCAAGTGCGCGAAAGGACCAACCGCTTCGCCGCGGCGCTAGTGGACCTGGGCATTAAGAAGGGCGATCGGGTGGCGATTATGCTGCCCAACACCCCCCAATATGTCATCGCCTACTTCGGCATCCTCAAAGCAGGCGCGACAGTGGTCAACACCAACCCGACCTATACCCCGCGCGAGCTACGCTACCAGTTGCACGACAGCGGCGCGGTCGCCATCATCACCCTGACCGGGTTGGCGGCGCGCATCGAGGAGATCCGCCCCGACACGGCGATCCGCCATGTCATCCTGACCGACGTGGTGGCGTCGCTGCCCAAATACTGGCAACTCCTGGCCGCGGGCCAAGTCCGCAAGTCGGGCATGATGGCGGACGTGCCGCCCGCCGCCCACCGGCACAACTTTGCGGACCTGGTCAAGCATCACGGGCCGCAACCACCCCAAGTCACGGTACGCCCGGAGGATGTGGCGCTCTTCCAGTATTCGGGGGGCACCACCGGGACGCCCAGGGCCGCCATGCTGAGCCACTACAATTTGGTGGCAAACGTGCATCAAATTCGCCCGTGGCTCACCAGCGCCGTCCCCGGCAAGGAAGTCATGTTGGGCGCGCTGCCCTTCTTCCACGTCTACGGCATGACCGCCTGCCTGCTCTATGCCCTCTCTATGGGCATGGAGATCATCGTCATGCCCGACCCGCGCCAGACCGAGCTGTCCATGCAGATCGTCGAGCGTCGCGGCATCACCTTCTATCCTGGCGTACCGGCCATCTATTCGACCATCATTCACCATCCCCACGTGAGCAAATACAACCTGCGCACGATCAAGGCGTGCGTCAGCGGCGGCGCGGCGCTGCCGCTCGAAGTCGCGAGGCAGTTCATGGAGATAACCGGCGGGCGTTTGGTGGAAGGCTACGGGCTGACCGAGTGCTCGCCGGTGGTCGTGGCCGGTCGCATCCAGAGCGAGAATCGTCCGGGCGCGGCGGGGCTGCCTCTCCCCAGCACCATGATCGAAATCGTCGCGCTCACGCCCAACGCCGATGGCGAATACCTGCCCGTGCCGCAGGGGGAAGAGGGCGAGGTCATCGTCTATGGCCCGCAGGTGACCAAGGGGTATTGGAATCAGCCCGAAGAAACGGCCAAGGCGATCAACAGCCGCGGCGGCCTGCACACCGGCGACATCGCCCGCATGGACCAAGACGGCTATATCTACATCGTCGACCGCAAGAAGGACCTGATCATCGTCTCCGGCTACAATGTGGTCCCGCGCGAGGTCGAAGAAGTGCTCTACATGCACCCGGCGGTCATGGAGGCCGTGGTCGCGGGGATCCCGCACGAGTCGCGCGGCGAGATGATCAAGGCGTACATCGTGCTCAAGCCGGGCGAACTCGCCACCGACGACGAAATCCGCGCCTTCTGTCGCAAGAACCTGGCCCCCTACAAGGTTCCGCGCGCTGTGGAGTTTCGCAAGCAACTGCCCAAATCGCAGGTGGGCAAAGTGGTGCGCCGCTTCTTGGTCGAAGAAGAGGTGGCGAAGTTGGCCGAGAAGAAACGCAAGGCCGCGCCGGTCGCGTCCTAGCGCGTCACGCGGGATGCCTCAGCCGCACGGCGGCCTAACGGCAGTAGCCCAAGCACAGAAAACGACCGACGCCAGCCGCGCCGGTCGTTTTGTTTACCGGGCAATCGGCGCGGCGCTTAGGCGCTGCGGTCGATGGCGAGGCGCAGCGTGCTTTCCTCGGCCATGAGCCGCTCTAGCTCCTGCTCCAGCCGCTGCACGCGGCGGGGTGCGACGGGCGGCTGCGCTTGGCGGGCCGCTGCCAGCTCGCACACCAGCCGCTCGATCTGACGGCGCACCGTCTGTTTGCGAGCGATCAGGGCGTCACGATTCGACATGAGCATCCGCGTTCCCCTCCAGCCGACCGCGCGCGGCGGTCAATCTCTCAAGGATCGGGCCAGGGCGCGCCGGTCCGCATGGCGTCGGCATAGTCGGCCAAGCGCGCATCGTCATGCCCGCGGATGTTCGGTAGGAAGGGAAAGTCGTGCGGGCTAACTGCCAGTCTAGCTAAGGGCATGACCGGAACCAAACTCGCGAGTTGCGGGATATGAGCCGTGTTTTTGTCGAATTGCAGGGCCGGCTGAGTGACAAAGGTGTCGGGCGGGAGGAGATAGACAACACCGTCACGCCACGGTTGGTGGACCAGGGCGTGGCGGCTAATGGAAAACACATAAAAGGGGCCGCTGATGTGTCCACCGGCATCCACCAAACGCACGCAGGCATTACTGACCGACATGGTGTAGCGGTTGCGGTCCGCAATCGCAAAGAACATGGGCCAAATGCCGTCCGCCGCGGCATAGACAGCCTTCTGATTCCCAAAAGCGTTCAGGTCATCGGATTGCCGCGGTTCGAACCGCGCAATATCGGGCTTGCCCGAGCCGTGGAGCGCGAGATGGTGCTGCCCGGCCATATGACACAGGAATTGCCACTTGGGGGCGGCCACCGTGTAGTCGATGACGGGATTGTTGCCGCGCGCCAACGTCGCGCGGAGCAACTGATCGAACGCGTGCCCGGTGGCGGCGTCGATTTCGGCGTGCGGGAGGGTGAGCCAGTAATCCGGCAGTACCATTGCTTGGTTTGCGTGCAGAACAAACCCGCGTGGCCCGGGGGGAGGGCGGCACCCCGGGCCCGCGGGGCGG
>CAYJQA010000274.1:0-2204 GCA_964372065.1 uncultured Litorilinea sp. | reverse complement strand
AGTTGTTTGGTCGGCCCCCCCCGCCCCCCGGCGGGGGGGGGGGGCCGCCCCCCCCCCCCCCCCCCCCCGGGACTGGGCTATTCGTCCTTGATCAGCGGCTCTTCGCTAAAGTCGCGCGGGGTGCGCGGGCGATAGAGCAAGTACGCCAGGCCGACGCTGAAGAAATACAGGATGATCAGCGGCCCCATGACGATGGTCATGTTGACCGGGTCAATGGTGGGCGTGATGGCCGCGGCAACAATCGCGACGATCACGATGGCCTGACGCCACACGTTGAGCAGCGTCTTGCCCGCGACGATCCCGGCGCGCGCCAAGAAGGCCACCACCAGTGGCGTTTCAAAGGCCACGCCGATCCAAAAGACCACACGCGTCACAAAGCCGACGTAACGGTCGATGGTCCAGTCCTGGCGGATTACATTGCCCAAGAAGGTCTGCAAGAAACCCACCGCGGCGGGGATCAGCACAAAGAAGGCAAAGGCCGCGCCCACGGCAAAGAGCACCACAATGCCGGGCAAGATCATCAACAACGCGCGGCGCTCATGGGGATACAGACCCGGAGCCATGAAGGCGATTATCTGATAGACGATGATCGGCATGGCCATAGACGCGCCCGCGGTGAGGCTGACCTTGAAGAAGATGCCGATGCTCTCGGTCGGGTCGATCGCCTGGGGTACTGCGCCTTGCGCCGTCAACGGCAGGACGATGACGCCGATCAGCCATTCCACAAAGACCATCGAAATCAGCGTGCCGACGATCAACGAACCGCCGATCCACATCAGGCGCACCCGCAGTTCTTTCAGGTGCTCCATCAGGGTCATACTACTGGCTTCGATCTGTTCCGCGGCGTTGTCCACGGTCGGCGCTTGTTGGGTCATGCCTCGCTCCCATCCACGGATGCCGCGGTCCCGTTGACCGCGATGGTCGTGGGTTGCGCCGGTTTCTCCGGTACTCGATCGCTCTCAGCTTTGGCCGCGCCGGTTGCTCCGCCGGCTTGCGGCGGCAGAATCGACGCGTCGCCCGGCCCAGCCGGGGCATCGCTCTTGGCCGCATGGTCGTCGCCTGCCGCGGCCGCCGCCTTCGCGGGCGGGACCAACGTGCCTTTGATGGTGGGCTGTTCCACCCGCTTGGGCGTCTCCACCGCCGCGGGCGTGGTGTCGGCGGCGGCGTCCGTGGTGGTCTCGGCGGCCGCCCGGTGGGCGGCGGGCGTGGGGGGGGGAGGTTTAGGGGTGGGAGGCGTGGGAGTATTCGCGGGCGTATGCGTCGCCGGTTTGGCCGCGGGGGTGGTCTTGGCAGCCGGTTTGGCCGCGGCGGCCTTGGCGGCGGCGGCCTTGGCCGCGGCTTTCTTCTTTTCTTCCGGGTCCTCAAGCACTTCGTTGAGGATCTTTTGTGGGTTCAGGTCGTCAAACGCCTTCATCTCATCGCCAAACTGGTTGGTCAACTCGCTGGTGAGGTTACGCACGTAGCGAATGACCTTCGCCACCTCGCGCAGCGCACCCGGCAGCCGTTCCGGCCCCAGGATAACCAACGCTAAGATGGCGATAAAAAAGAGTTCGGCGATGCCGATCCCCAAAAAGCTGTCCATGGCAGACCTTAGTACTTCTGCTGACGCGCTTCTTCCAGCGCGGAGCCCATGACGCCGTTGACAAAGCGCGGGCTGCTGTCACTGCCGAAGACCTTGGCAAGTTCCACGGCCTCGTTGATGACCACTTTGGGCGGCGTATCCGAATCCTGCGCGCCGACCTCAAAGAGGGCCAGACGCAGGATGTTGCGATCGACAATGGCAAGCTGGTCTACGGGCCATTCGGGCGCGTACTTGGCGATCAAGACGTTGAGCGCGGCCAAGTGGCGCACGACGCCGCCCACCAGCCAGCGCAGATACACCGTGCCGGCTTCGCCCAGGTCGGCAAAGGCCAGCGCCTCGACATCTTCCGGGTCTAGCGCGTCGTCGCGTAGGCCCAAGCGGATGCGATCGACGTGGGTCAATAGCTCGTCTACCACCGTGCCGGGTAGATGACCGACGCTGTCAATCTCAAAGAGCGCGGTCAAGGCGAGACGGCGGGCGGCCCGGCGTTGACGAATGAAAGTCTGGTGCTCATCGGCGGCCGGTTTGCGGGTGACGTCCACCGGCTTGGGGGCGCTCCCATTAGGTTGTGGCACTAAGGTCGATGGAATGGGCATAGGTTACTGTGCATCAGGCTCCGCGC
>CAYJQA010000273.1:0-7514 GCA_964372065.1 uncultured Litorilinea sp. | reverse complement strand
CGCTTACACCGTGCGCCAAGTGGGCCGGCTCCGGTTTTGTGAGACGCCCGCGGATCAGCGTTTCATCAACTGCTTGTACATGATCTCGGCGCGCTCTTCTTCGCTCATCTGGCCGAGCGTCTCTTCGTCGAGCGCGTTGTCTTCGGCCCCCATCGCCTTGAGTACGGACTGGATATCCCGGTCCTTATAGTTCTTGGCCGCGTACTTGGCCCAATCCATCTCTTTGGCGCGTTTGGCCTCGGCGTCCTTCTTGCCCCACGTCCGGTCGCGCAGCGCGCCATAGATAGAGCCGCCAAACTTGAGCGCGCCCGCGCCCGCCATGAGCGCCAAGCCAATCGGCGCGCCCACGCCGCTTAGCGTCAGCCCCGCGCCCAAACCGCCCAACACGCCCGCCGCGATATTGATCCCCGCGCGCTTCTGGCGCTTGGACTGGTACTGCTTGGCCAGTTGGGCGAACTTACCCTTCTGTTCGTCCTTGAGGTTCAGCCCCTTCTGCAGGTTACGCAACTCGCCCTTGCGCTTAGTCGCCTTGGCCAGCCCATAGGTTCCCTTGATCAGGTCAATGCCGCTGAGCGCGGCTTGGGCAGGCACGGCGGCGCTCGCCATAAACTGGGCCGCGGGGCCTGCTGCACCCGCCAGGTTGGCGATGCTCTTGCCCGCCAGCGTCATCCCGGCGAAGGTCTGGGCCGCACCCGCGCCCGTGCGCCCGACGCCGCGCGTTAGCCGCTGATAGCCCTTGCCCTCACGCTTGTGACCAAAGATATTGCCGATGCCACGCCCCATATTGGCAAGGCCGCCGATGCCACCCAAGATGCCGGTGGCCGCGCCAAAGCCCTGCCCCACCTCGGACACGGAGCCGACTTTGTCGCCGCTCATGCCGCGCAGCGTGGGGTCGGCGTCGACCATCTCTTTGGAGAGGGGCATCTGATTGGTGTTGGTCAGCGAACTGATCAGATTGGCCCCGCCGCCGCCCACCGAACTGATGCCCCCCAGCGCGCCCGGCCCGGTGTCGCCGATCATGCCGCCCTTTTGGTCGCCGGACAGCGGATCCCAGGCGGTTTTCTTCTTGCTACTGAACATGTCGCCCAGCGCGCCGACGCCCTGCTTGCCCAGCGACCACAGTCCTTTGGCCCCATAGAACGCGCCCGCGCCCAGGGTCGCCAAACCGCGGCCCACGCCGGATAGCCCCATCTGGAGCAAGGCAAAGGGCGAGACGCCGATCCCCGCGCCGACCTTAGCGCCGAGACCTTTCTTCTCGCCGACCTTGTCCTGCCACCACTCCTGATCCTGCATAAAGCCGCTGCCCTGCCCTTTGGCAAAGTCCGTGAACTTGTCCCAGTTCTCGGACTTGCGCTGGAGATAGGCCAGGGGAACGGGAGCGCGCTGACGCGGGGCGAGCCGAGGCGCAGGTAGCGGAGCGGGGCGCGGCGACCGCTGCACCAACTGCGACACCGCGTGATTGCCCGCCGTCCGTTGCAGATAGAGCAACTCCGCGGGGCGCAGCGAGTGCGGCGACCGCTGCAGACGCGCACCGACAAGCGGTTGCTCGTCAAACGCAAGCTCCGCTCCCACCACGCCCGGCTGTGGCGTCTGCTGTTGTGGCTTGGCTTGTGTGGTCTGATTGGCCGCCGTCTGGGACATGCACAGGTCTCCGCTTGAGAACGCTCAGAAACACGCGAAGGGAGAGATGTCGTTCCCACGTGTCCCCATAGACTGCGCCACAGTATCCCGTGAGAAAAGTGGGTTGTCAAGCGTCTTTAGTACGATTTTTTGCCGAGACGTATCCCATGCCGCGCCCGACTTAGGGGCGCAACGCAGTCATTGGCAGCCGGCGCGATTTGGCGAATCGCCCTGGTTATGCCAAAATACATCAAAATAGATTGAATCAATTGGAATCGACACCATGATCGCCCAGACCGCCGCACCCGACTTCCTCAAACTGCTGGCCCATGACCTGCGCTGGCAACTGCTCACCGCGCTTACCCACTCCGACCGCCGCGTGCAGGAACTGGCCGCCCTGGTCAACCGCCCCATGAACCTGGTTTCCTATCACCTGCGCCTACTGCGTGAGGCCGGGTTGGTGGCGGAGCACCGCAGCAGCGCCGACGGCCGCGATGTCTATTGCTCGCTCGACCTGGACGAGTTGGCCCGGCGCTATCACCTGGGCGGGGCGCGGCTGCACCCGCGGTTGGCGCACGCGTCCGCCGCGCCCGCGGCCATCACAACGCCCACGCGCGTGCTCTTTCTCTGCACGCACAACAGCGCCCGGTCCCAGATGGCCGAAGGGCTGCTGCGCGCCCGCGCCGGAGATCGCCCCCTCACCGTCGCCAGCGCCGGGACTCACCCGGCGGCCGTGGACCCGGACGCGGTGGCCGCGCTGGCCGACTTGGGGATCGACATCACCGCGCAGCGCGCCAAGCATCTGGACGCGCTCCAGGGGCCGCCCTACGACCAGGTGATCACGGTCTGCGACCGGGCGCGCGAAGAGTGCCCCGTTCTGCCCGGCGACCCCGTCACACGGCACTGGAGTATCGCCGACCCGGTGGCCTTTGCCGGGCCGCCCGCGGCGCGGCGCGCCGTCTTTGCCGCCGCCGCCCAAGAACTGGCCCGGCGGGTGGATCATCTCTTGTTGGCGCTGGATGCCGCGGCCGCCAATGTGGAGCCTGGCCGCGCGTAACGTCTTGGCCGATCTCAACGCTCACCAGAAAAGGGAAACCATGCTCAAGCCCAAAGTCCTCTTTCTTTGCACCGGTAACAGCGCCCGTTCGCAGATGGGTGAAGCCCTGCTGCGCGCCCAGGCCGGCGACCGCTTCGACGTCTACAGCGCGGGGCTGCACGCCAAGGGCCTCAATCCATACACGGTCCGCGCGCTGGCGGAGCAAGGGATCGACACAGCCCCGCTCTATTCCAAAGATGTGAACGAGTTTCTGGGCAAGGTGCACTTCGCCTATGTGATCACCGTCTGCGGGCACGCCGACGAACACTGCCCCACCATCTGGTTGAGCGGGCCGGAGAAACTACACTGGCCCTTTGAGGACCCTGCTGCGTTCGTGGGCGATGATGCGGCCACGCTGGCGAAGTTTCGCGAGGTGCGCGACCGCATCGCCGCCCGCATTGCCGCATGGCTGAAGGAACCGGGCATCGCCTAGCCGCGGCTAGAGCGCGCCGTTCATGTACAACTCGCCCTGGGTGAAGCCACGCGCGGCATAGTAGCCGCGCGTGCCTGTGGCCGCGATGACGCTGATCCGGCGGAAGCCCGCCTCACGGCTGATGCGCCGCGCGGCGTCGAGCAGTTGCGTGCCCAACCCCGCGTGCTGCGCCTGCCCGTCGTCGCGCGCCGCGCCGATGCCCAGCGCCGGGCCGTAGACATGCACCTCGCGGATCAGCGCGGCCCCCGCGATTTCGTCCAAAAAGGCGTGGCTCCCCGCGCCGGGCGTCAGCGGCAGGCTTAGGCGCAAAAAGCCCGCGATCAGGCCTGGCTCCGCACCTTGAGGGTTTCCGACGCCGGTAGTCACAAAGTGCAAGAAGTGCTCGCGCGTCAGGTCCGTGTCATAGGTGTGGACGCGCAACTCGACTTCGTCTTCGCCCACGCGGCGGCGCTTGACTTCGCGGCAGCGGATGCAGCCACAGCGCAGACCCCGTTGCGCCAGTTCGTCCTGTACCACCTGGCGCAGATTGCTCACCTTGACCCCGGCCTGGATGTGGTGCGCCGGGATGTCGCGAAAGAGCCGGTTGATGCGCGTGTAGGGCGGGATGGTGGGCTTGACGTCCACCAACAACTCCACCAGTTCGTCCAGCGTATACGGCGTATAGTCGCCCGCCTGCCAGCGGGCGTACAGCTCGGTCCCGCCGATGAGCGAGCAGGGGTAGATTTTGAGTTCGTCGGGGCGGATGGCCGGGTCGTCGAAGAAGCGGGCGAAATCGGCGCGGTCGCGGTCCGGCGTTGCGCCGTAGAGGTTGGGCATCCAATGCAGGTGCAGCTTGAAGCCCGCGGTGCGGAGCAGGCCCAACGCGGCGCGCACTGCGGCCACGTCATGCCCGCGCTTGTTGAGCGCCAGAATCTCGTCGTCCAGGCTTTGCACGCCGATCTGCACCTTGGTCACGCCCAACCGGCGCAGGTGGCGAATCTCGTCAGGCGTGATCCAGTCGGGCCGTGTCTCCACCACCAGCCCCACGTTGCGGTGCGCCGCGTTGACGTTGGCTGCCTGCGCTTCTGCCAGCGTGGTCGCGTCCACATAGGCAGCACCCAGAGGGTTCCCGCCCGCGGCGTTCATGGCGTCGAAGCAGCGGCGGACAAACCACTCGCGATAGTCGCGGCTGTAGGCGCTCCACGTCCCGCCCAGGATGAGCAGTTCCACCTTGCCGGCGTCGTGGCCGATGTCCTCAAAGGCGCGGATGCGGCCCAATGTCTGGCGATAGGGGTCAAAGCCGTCGCGCTCGGCGCGCTGGCAGCCCGGCTCGTCATAGATGTAGCTCTTGGGCATACGCCAGTCGTCAGGGCAGAAGATACACTGGCCGGGACAGCCCGCGGGCGCGGTCAGCACCGTGACGGGCGCGACGCCGCTTTGCGTCCGCATGGGCTTCATGCGAATGCGCTTCATGAGCACTGGGTCCGGCTCCAGGTCGCCTTCCGCGATCAGGTGGTGATAGCCTGCCACCAGGTCGGCCTTGGAGTAGAAGCCTTTGCCGTCTTTGGGATAGCGCCCCACGATGGCCCGCAGCGTGACGTCGCCCTGCCAGGCGTCTTCGGGCACGGCGAGAATGGCCTGGAAGATGGCATAGAGCGCGGCGCTGTGGGGCGCAGGGTCAAAGCTACCGCGGCGCGCCTGCCAGGCCGCGGTCTTGGCGACGACGTCGGCGGGGATTTCGTGCTCGGCTAAGATACGTTTCATAGCGTAAATCGCAAGGGTAGAAAACTCAGACCGGATTCATTCTGCTAGGATAGGGTCACATGTCCTATTGAAACCGTCCAGGTTGAGCGGGACGCGACCATTATAGGGCAAACTAGTCGGGCGGGGGCAGAAGTACGTCGTCGATCGCGTGGATGACCCCATTCGATGCCTGGATGTCGGGCGTCGATACTACCGAACCGTTGACTCTGATGACGCCATCTGCCACCCCGAACACGACCGTTTTGCCTTGCTGCGTGGTCACTCTCATGCCGTTGGTGATCTCCGACGACATGATCTTGCCCGGCAAGATATGAAACAACAGGATCTGCGTAAGCTGTCCCGCCGGATTCTGCAAGAGTTGATCCAGCGCGCCCGTGGGCAATTTGGCAAAGGCCGTGTCGGTCGATGCCAAGATCGTGAACGGACCGGCCTGCTCCAGCGCATCCGTTAGGCCCGCGGCGGTCAACGCCTCGACCAATGTGTCGAAATTGCCGGAAGCCTTGAGCGCGGCAATCATGTTCGGGGACTGTTCGTGTATCACTGGCAAGTATACACTGTGACTGGGTTCCGGAATCAAGCCGAAGCCACAGAATTCCCATGTCTCGCCTGTTTCCCCGCCAACAATGTATTCTACCAGTTGGAAGCAGTATCGGTGACCGGGTATCAGCCCCGTTGTCACATCAAAGCTATAATCCGCTCCAATATTAGGGCCGCCCAGGGCGATTCGCGATCCGATCGGGTCGTATTCTCCAGAAGGTTCATCTTGGTGTTTGATTAGGAGCTCGAATGCATCGGTATTTGTTTCCTGCGTGGTGCGCCACTCCAAATGTACCGAAGACCTGGTCTGCGTTATACCGAAGTAGTCTAGGATAGCTTCAGCATGTGCAGGCACAGCGGCGGACAAAAGGGTTGCCGCGCTCAGTACGCTATACATGGCCAAGCCCAAAACACTTTTGCGCACGTTTGAGCCCCCTTCCTAATCAATCTCTGACGGTCTGGCATGTCATCGTTGTTTTATTAACGTAAGTTATGTGAAACGGGGTCCAATGAAGGTCACGCACGGTGGGTGAATTTCTGTGCGGGCTGAATCTGGACTAGCGTACAAAGCAACGGAAAATTCGCGTACAACCCACCACCTGTAGGCGAGCTATACGCGAAAGCGTATGGGGGTGTCTTCGTATGATCCATCCCTCTCCACCTTCTGCCGTTGCGCAACGCGCGGGCCATAGTATACCATAGGCAGAAGTGGAGAATACCCGTGGACCCAGCCGTCCAGGCCCGGCTCCTGGAGATCAACCGCCGGTTCTATGCCACAATCGCAGAGCCGTTCGACGCCACGCGGCGCAGCACGCCGCCGGGCCTGTCGGCGTTGGTGCCGCGGCTGGCGCTGCGCCCCGGCGCACTGGTCGCCGATGTGGGCTGCGGCAACGGGCGGCTGACCTGGCTGCTGGACGCGACCGGCGTGCCTGTGACCTATGTGGGCGTGGACGGCGACGCGGCGCTGTTGGCGTTGGCCGCCGCACATACGGCGGGCTTGGCGCAAGTGACGTGCCGCTTTGCTCAGGCCGACCTGGCCCGGCCTGACTGGGTCGCGGCGAGCGCGGTCCCGCCGCACAGTTGCGACGCCGTGGTCTGTCTGGCGACGCTCCAGCACTTGCCCGGTCGCGAGCTGCGGGCGCGCGTCATGAGCGAGTTGGCGAGCCTGGTCGCGCCGCAGGGTGTAGTCGCGGTGTCGGCGTGGCAGTTTCTCAGCGCCGACCGCTTTGTCGCCAAGCAGATCGCCTGGCAAACAGTGGGCCTCACTCCCGCCGAGGTGGAGCCGGGCGACGCGCTGCTGCCCTGGCAGCAAGGCGGCTATGCCGTGCGCTACGTGCATCAGCTTGACCTGGCCGAGTTGACCGATCTCGCCGCACGCGTCGGGCTGGCCGTGGCCGCAACCTATTATGCCGACGGCAAAGAGGGCAATCTCAATCTGTACGCCATCCTGCGCCCACCGGCCGGGCGCTCATTCATGGGGACCGACGCCATGCAGAATAACGACAGCCGCACCCAAAGCATCGTGGACGACTTCCAGAAACGCTTCAACACCGCGCCCACGCTGGTCGCCATTGGCCCAGGCCGCGTCAACCTCATCGGCGAGCACACCGACTACAACGACGGCTTTGTGCTGCCCGTCGCCATCCGCCGCGACATCCGCATCGTCTTGCGCCCGCGGGCCGACCGCATCGTGCGGACCTATTCGCTGGAATACGACGACTGGTATGAGTTCAGCCTGGACGATCTGCGCTATAACCAAGACAAGCTGTGGGCCAACTACGTCATGGGCGTGGCCTGGGCACTGCAGGAGCTAGGCGTCACGCTCACCGGCTTTGACGGCATCATCAGCGGCAACGTGCCGCGCGCCAGCGGTCTGAGCAGTTCCGCCGCGCTGGAGGTGGCGACCGCCACCGCGCTCTTGGCCGCGGCGGGGCAGCGCGCCGCGCTGGACGGGGTGCAGATCGCCCGCGCCGCGCAGCGCGCCGAAAACAAGTTCGTGGGCGTCAACTGCGGCATCATGGACCAGTTCATCAGTGTGCTGGGCCAAGAAGGCCATGCGCTGCTGATCGACTGTCGCAGCCTGGA
>CAYJQA010000272.1:5436-7537 GCA_964372065.1 uncultured Litorilinea sp. | reverse complement strand
CCTTGAGCAACTGGGCGCCCATGTTCTCAAACGGGTCTTCCAGTTCGATTTCCTTGGCGACGGTCACGCCGTCGTGGGTGACGGTCGGGCTGCCCCATTTCTTGTCGAGCGCCACGTTGCGGCCCTTGGGGCCGAGCGTAGTCTTGACGGCATTCGCCAGTGCATCCACGCCGGCCTTCAGGCTCCTGCGCGCAGCATCTTCAAAAACGATCTGCTTAGCCATGTTACTTTCTCCTCAGCTTTGCTCTAAATCAGGTGCGTTAAGCGTCTGATAGGACCGGATTACTTGCCTTCGACAATCGCCAGGATGTCGCTTTCCTTCAGGATCAGATACTCGTTGCCATCCAGCTTGATGGTGGTGCCGGCGTACTTGGCATACAGCACGGTGTCGTTGACGTTGACATCCATGGCGATGCGCTCGCCGGTCTCCTTGCGCGCGCCGGGACCGGCCGCGATGACCGTACCCTGCTGCGGCTTTTCCTTAGCCGTCTCCGGCAGGAAAAGACCGGATTTCGTCTGCTCGTCCTGCTCCGCAGGCTTGATTACCACGCGGTCGCCCAGGGGCTTGAGGTTCATCTCTTGATCCTCCTAAAACTGAATTTGGTGAATCTGCTGATATCGCTTACGCTAACTGCCGTTGGATACAATCCGCTTGTTAGCACTCATTGGGTGAGAGTGCTAACGGGGGGTATCATACCGTAGACTGTCACGCCGTGCAAATCGGGACTGCGCTTTTGTCCCTGTTTTTGCACGGTTTTTGTCTGTAGAACGCTAATGTTTTGTTAGAGAAACGTTTGCGCGGCGGCAACCGTCGAGGTCAGTCCAAGCGGGGTAGGCGGCGCGCTCTAGAGGCGGATCAACTGCTCCAGCCAGGCGATGTGTTCGTGCTGCCGCCGCCAGAACAAGTCTTCCCAAACATAGTGGACGGCGAGCGCCTTATAGCTGCCGAAACGCTCGTCAAAGAGGCGCAAGAGTTGGTCGACCGGCGCCGGTTCCTCCGTATCCGTCGCGCAGAACAGCTTCGAGTAGATCTTCTGCTCCCACGGCGGAATGTAGTTCAGTTCGTCCAGATGATGGAAGACGTCGGACAGCAGGTAGCCAACCGAAGCCGGACCGATCCCATAGAGTCCTAACAACGCCGTGCGCTGTTCCTCCCTGGTCTTGCGCCGTAAGTCAAACTCGTCGATTTCCCTGTTCACGAAGGCCGCCGTCACCCGCTTGACGGACTTGGCGCGGTAGCCCAGCTTCAGGTCGCGCAAGTCCTGCTCCGTGGCCCGATCAATGACCTGCGGCTCCCAAAAGCAGCTCAACTCGCGGTCGTCGTAGCACAGCCGCGTTCCATAGTGCTCGAACAAGGCCTGGAGCATCTGGACCGAGCGCCGCACGATGGTGTTTTGCAGAACGATAGCGATGATCAGGTACTCATACAGTGAGCTATGGTTTAGCGGCCGCATACCGCGCCATTTGTCGAGCATGGCGCTCAGTTGCGGATCGGCCTGCAACCGTTCGGTAAACTCCGCCAGGTTTAGCCCCAAATTGTAGCGGTGGTTGATTTCGGCGCACAGGCTGCTCACAAAGTCCGCGTCCAGCGGCGCGGCGGACCACACCGTGAGCGACACCGCGGGCTGATCCACCGTGCCCCGATTCGCGAACTTCAGCCCCAGGGGTGTCCCTGCCCACAGCATCGTCTGCCACCGCACGCCCGGTTCCCAATGGTTGTCCGCGGAGGGAAAGTGATCGGGCTTGTGCAGGGTGGCATCGAAGTTGAACGGCGCAGCGGGCCGGAGTTCGATGACCTGGTGATGAGGAAGGTAGAGTGATTCGCGCGCCATCGTCAGATCCCTTGCGGTCGAAATGGGTTGGGTCGGCTGCCGGGTGTCAGCCGAGCATTCTCGCAGTATAGTGAGTATGGACGCCATTGGGTATATCGCGGCAAAGGAGGCACGCCATGACATGGACAGACCAACTCAACGGCGACGCGGTCGCCTGGCTGCTGGAGCCGGAGACGCCGGCGGCGCGCCCTCTCGCGCGGCGCCCGCTCCTGGGCGCGCCGCCGGCCGCCCGGGCCCGGCTGGCGGCTGGCCCCCGCGCGCCAAAGCCC
>CAYJQA010000272.1:0-5426 GCA_964372065.1 uncultured Litorilinea sp. | reverse complement strand
GGGCGGGCATGCTGTCGGGGGGCTTTCTCCGGGCCTGCCTGCTGCACGACGGCGACCTGCTGGCGGCTCGCCACCTCGCGCATACGCAAGGCCCGATTGCGGGCATCTTGGATAACATGACCGACGGGACCTATTGGGGCCAACCCAATCCCAGCTACGGGCCGAAATACTATGGAACGATCTGGGCGCTCGTCATGCTGGCGCAACTGGGCGCGACGGGCGACGAAGATGCGCGCATCGCGCGGGCCTGCGACAATCTGCTGCAACACTCGCTTACTGCAATCGGCCAGTTCACCGCCAACGGCGCGCCGTCCACTACGGCGGACTGTCTGCAGGGCAACCTGTGCGCTGCGCTGCTCGATCTCGGCGTCGAACCGGCCCGCTTGGCGAGCGCCTTCGACTGGATGGCGCGCACGGTCACGGGGGAAGGCATCGCGCCGGCGAGCGAGCGTGACGCGCCGCAACGCTATTACGCAGGCAAATGCGGCCCGCTCTTTGCCTGCGGCGCGAATAACAAACTAGCGTGTGCCTGGGGCGGCATCAAGGTGATGCTGGCGCTGGGCAAGCTACCCGCCGACCAGCATACACCGGCGATTCAGCGGGCGATCCAGGCCGGCGTCGAGTTCCTCTTGGGCACGGACCCCGCCACGGCCGCGTATCCCACCGGCTACGCCGGCAAGCCCAGCCGGGACTGGTGGAAGTTCGGCTTCCCCGTCTTCTATATAACGGACCTGCTGCAGAATGTGGAAGCCCTGGTGGCTTTGGGCTACGGTCGCGATCCGCGGCTGCACAATGCGCTGGAACTCATCCGCGCCAAGCAGGATGCGCAGGGACGCTGGCCGCTGGAGTACGGCTATGCCGGCAAGACCTGGGTGGACTTCGGCGCGCTCAAAGCACCCAACAAGTGGGTCACGCTGCGCGCCCTGCGGGTGCTGAAGGCCGTGGCCTGAGCGGCTCATCTGCCCACCGCGGTCGCCGGCGGCCGCGAATTCGGCGCACCGTGGCCGCGCAGACGCACGACTACCTTTTGTCGTAGCGCCGTAATGATCCGGCAATTGTCGCGTTGACCGGCGCTACTCTGTATGCTACCCTGTGACTGTTCCTCACGTATTTGCGCGTGGCGATTGCTCGCAGCCGAGTCGCACCCCTCGTCAAACCTGGATCCCGGCACAACCACGCTGGCCAACCGATCACGCTTGCTCATAGGACAGAGGATGCCTCGCATGACGAATCCAGTAACAGGCGCGCCGGCGCAGCGGCAAGCGTCGGCGAAACGCCCGTCCCTGCCGCCGGACCGTTCACAGACGGAGTCAGAGGTGGGCGGCGGATTTGCTGCGCCTGTCGCCTATCAGCGCGCCCACCATGCGCCCGCCACCTTGGCCGCGGGCGATGTTGCCGCGCTGCAACGCACGGCTGGTAATCAGGCCGTGCATGATCTGCTACAGCGCCACGCGGCCACGGATTCCGGTTCGCTGCTGCGCGTCGGCCCGGTCGGTGACCGCTACGAGCGCCAAGCCGACCGCGTGGCCGAGCAAGTCTCGCGCGGAGTGAGCCGCGCTGCGCCCGCGCACAGCCCGGCGGCGTCCAGCGTGCAGCGTATGGGCGGGAGCACCGGCGCGCCCATGACCCCAGCGCTATCGCAGTCGATCCGCGCGACCCGCGGCGGGCAGCCCCTGGACGAAGGTGTGCGGGCGCGGATGGAGCAGCAGTTCGGCAGCAGCTTTGCCGATGTACGCATCCACGCCAACCCCCACGCCGATCAGCTAAACTGTTCGTTGGATGCACGCGCCTTTACCAATGGCAAAGATATTTTCTTCCGGTCGGGCGAATACCAGCCGGGTACGCAAGACGGCGACCGTTTGCTTGCCCACGAACTGACGCACGTGGTCCAGCAGGCCAACGGCACGGTCCAGCGCGATATCATTCAGCGCGCGCCGACCGTGGACACCAACGGCGGAACCTGGACGGCCAACGTCTATCGGACGGTTGAGGACGGCGCGGAGATCGAACTGGAGTTTGCGCCTAACGATACGGTGAACGCCAAGAAGATCGGGCTGATCCAGACTTCGCTTAAGATTGAAAAAGGCGTGAACTACGACACGTCGGCGCGCCAACGCTATGAAGCGAAAGACCCGACGCTGATGCCCGCGCAGGCCCGCAAGGCGCAGCGCTCGGACGGCACGCGCCACATCGACCGGCACATCCAGAAAAACAACCCGATCTATGGCGCGGAAGACTTGCAGCAGGGTGAGGGTGTGGGCGCGACGAAGATGGGTAAGCTCAACGTCGGCGACAAAGCGATGCAAAAGGGGACCTACCAGAACTATCAACTGGGTTACCGCTACAAGTCGTTCTTCGGCCTCAAGACGAACAAGCGCAGCGCCAAGTTGTATGACATGCCGCAACTGCCCGGCGCGACGGCCGCCCTCGCCAAGGACGGCAACGCCAAGTCTGAAATGACCTTTGAGACGGCGGCGGTGGCGATCGCGGGCGCGCAGTCCGGCACGTACTACGGTTCGGTCGAATGGGGCTGGAAGCTCGACGATGCGGGGACCGGCGTGGAACTCATCAACTTCGCCAAGAAGTCGGACGGCAACCCTTCGCAAGAATTCCAGACTACCGCGTCCAACTGGAATGCCGGCGAGTTCAGCCAGGGCTTTGCCAACCCCCAGATCCCGCTCCCGCCACCCGACTGATCCACGACGCGTACCACACCAACGGGCAGACCGCGCGCGAGGCGGCCTGCCCGTTTTCTGTTGCCCTTCATTTGGCCCATCTCCAGCGCCACCCGGTTGGCGCGCGCCTCCGCCTATGCTATGATTGCGCCTGCCACACGCCCGGTATCATTCGCATACATGAAGAAAGGAATCACCCGTGAGCACGATCAAGATCGTGGTATGGGACCGCGTCGGCAATGTCATGTGGGGCGTGCGTCCCTGGCATGAATGGCCGCTGCGCGCCCAAGCCGCTTTGCTCATGGAAGACCCCGCGGGCCGCGCCCACGCGCCCAGCTTTGACGAACTGTTCCAGGACTATCCCGTCAACCTGGCGCACGTCCACGACCTGGAGGAATTGACGGCGCAGATCGACGACGCCGACTTTCTCGTGCTCCACAAGCACACGATCCCGGCGGATGTCCTGCGTCGCGGCAAACAGTTGCGGCTGGTGCAGCATCTCGGCTGGGACTATCGGGGCATCCCCGTGGCGGTCGCTGACGCGATGGGCGTGCCGGTGGCGGCGACGCCGCTGATCAACTATCTGGTGGTGGCCGAGCACGCCTGGGCGCTTATGCTCAACCTGCTCAAGCGCATCCCGGAGCAAAGCCGCTTTATGGCCGAACGCCGCTATACGACCCAAGGCTGGAACATCGTCCCCGGCATCCGCACCGTGCGCGGGCTGACGCTGGGCCTGGCGGGTTTCGGCGAGATCGCCCGGGCAATGGCGCGCATGGCGCACGCGTTTGGGATGGAGTGCATCTATTGGGACATCACCCGCTTCCCCGAACTGGAAGCGGAGTACCACGCCCGCTATGTGACGTGGGACGAGCTATTCACCCAGGCCGACGTGCTCAGTGTGCAGTTGGCGCTCAACGAGCAGACCGAGAGCATCATCGGTGAGCGTGAGTTCGGCTTGATGAAGCCCAGCGCGCTCTATGTCAACACGGCGCGCGGTCGGCTGACGGACCATGCCGCGCTGGTGGAGGCGCTGCGTGCGCGGCGCATCGCGGGCGCGGGGCTGGATGTCTTTTACGAGGAGCCGCTGCCCGTGGACGACGCGCTCCACGACCTGGCCGCGGACCCGTCCTACAACCTCATCCTGACGCCGCACGCCGCCTGGCAGGGACATTGGACGCACATTCACGACTCGCTGGAGATCTGGCACAATGTGCTGCGGGTACTCAAGGGCGAGCCGATCCACCATCAAGTGAGCGCCTGAGGCAGCCGCGACCATGTACCCCACCCAGTTTGGCTTCTGCCTGCCCATCTTCGCCATGCCGGGGGCGCGGCTGTTTCGCACGCCCAACTATGCTCAACTCGACGCCGGGACGACGCTGGGCATGGCCCATCGCGCCGAGGCGTTGGGCTATGACTCGCTGTGGGTTGCCGACCATCTCATGTTGGGCCGCGACGAGGCCATCCTGGAGGGCTGGACGACGCTGGCCGCGCTGGCCGGGTCCACCCAGCGCGCCCGTCTGGGCATGATCCACCAGGGGCATTTCTTCCGCCATCCCGCGCTGGTCGCCAAGATGACGACCACGCTCGACCTGATCAGCAACGGGCGTTTCATCTACTTTGTGGACGGCGGCTACGGTCACCGCGAGCACACCTGTTATGGCCTGCCTTATCCGCCCGGCATCGAGGAGCGCACCAGCCAGGTGGTGGACGGCTTGCAGATCACATTGGCGCTGTGGGGCGCAGACCAGCCCGTGACGCGCCAGGGCCGGCACTTCGCCGTGCAGGGCGCGGTCAACACGCCGCGGCCCGTCCAGCAGCCGCACCCGCCGGTCTGGTTTGGCGAATCACACCCGGACATTCTGGCCGCCTGCGCGACCTATGGGCAGGGCTGGAACACGGTCCCGGTGGGCTATGGCGAGGTCAAGCGGCGGCTGGATCTGCTGGCCGAGGCCTGCGCCGCGGTGGGCCGATCGGGGGACGAGATCGAGCGCAGCTTGGAGACACAGATTCTGATCGCGCCGGACCGCGTCGGTCTGCGGGCACAATTGCAGCACATGATCGGTCTGGCCCCCGACGCCGCGCCCCTGCCGGACGGGCTGGACGCGTTCCTGACGGGCGCGACCGACGACCTGCCGCCCAGCGTCGCCGACACATGGCTGGCCGGCACGCCCGACGAGGTCGCCGCGCAAATCCAGGCGTATCTGGACCTGGGCATCACGCACTTTTTGCTCTGGTTCATGGACGCGCCCGACCCGGCGGGGCTGGAGCTATTCGCGCGGGAAGTCATGCCGCGGTTTCGCTAGGCGATGATTGTGGCGAAGTGGAAGCCATCCAGGGCCATGCATGGCCGTGTGTTAGCGGCAACGTGTCGCTGCTGGAGGGGCGCATCGCCGGCCCCACGCTACGCCATGACGACGCCAGCCCCATTCCCTGGGACGACGGCCAACCGACTTCACCATAGTTGTGAGAGATAGCCACATGCGCCCCGCGTCGGGTAGAATAGGGGCCATGATGCATCCGGCCGCGCCCAGCTCGGCGCACAAGCAGACCCGACCGCCCGCGGAGACTACGGTCGTCGTCGCCATGAGCGGCGGCGTCGATAGCTCGTTGGCCGCGGCCTTGCTGGTGGAGCAGGGCTATCGCTGCATCGGCGTGATGATGCGGCTGTGGGCCGAGACGCGGCCCGGCGAAGGCTCGACCAACAAGTGTTGCAGCCTGGAGAGCGTCCACGATGCGCGCGCCGTCGCCGAC
>CAYJQA010000271.1:2074-7547 GCA_964372065.1 uncultured Litorilinea sp. | reverse complement strand
CGCCGAGCTAACCGGTCGAGACCGAAACCAAAAGCGTCGAGTACTATTCATTCGACCTCAGCCAGATTGAGATTCACGACTCCATCAGCCTCTACCTAAAGGAGATCGGCCGCGTGCCGTTGCTGACCGCGGAGGAGGAAGTCTCCCTGGCCAAGCGCATGGAGAAGGGCCGCGACTCGCGCAAGTTCCTCAGCCAAGGCATTGACGACTGGGAAGAACGCGAGCGGTTGCTCTGGTTTGTGCGCGATGGGCAGAACGCCACCGAGCATCTCATTAAGGCCAACAGCCGCCTGGTGGTCAGCGTAGCCAAGAAGTATGTAGGCCGCGGTGTGCCGTTCCTGGACCTGATCCAGGAGGGCAACATCGGCCTGATTCGCGCCGTCAAGAAGTTCGATTTCCGCCGGGGCTTCAAGTTCAGCACCTATGCGACGTGGTGGATTCGCCAGGCCGTGACGCGCGCCATCGCCGACCAGGGCCGCACGATCCGCGTCCCGGTCCACATGTACGAGCAGATCAACCGGCTCACGCGCACCAGCCGCCAGCTTGTGCAGGAGTTGGGCCGCGACCCGACAACGGAGGAGATCGCCGACGAGCTGGGCGTCACCCCGCGCAAGGTCGAGCACATCATGCGTGTGTCGCAGCGCCCGTTAAGCCTGGAGATGCCCGTGGGTGAGGAAGAAGATTCCTACCTGGGCGACTTCATCGAAGACGAAGACGCCGACGCGCCCGGCGAGGCCGCGGGCCATCAGTTGCTGCGCGAGGTCATCGACGAGATCTTCCAGAGCCTGACCCCGCGCGAGGTGCGCATCTTGCAGTTGCGCTTCGGCTTGGTGGACGGCTATTGCTACACGCTGGAGGAAGTGGGTAAGAAGTTCGGCGTGACGCGCGAGCGCATCCGCCAGATCGAGGCGCAAGCCCTGAGCCGGCTGCGCCATCCCAGCCGCAGCCGCAAGCTGCGCGACTACTTGTAGGCTACGCGCAGCAAGGCGGCAGCCTTGCGCCAATGTTTCACGTGAAACAAAAGACCGGCGTCCACATGGGCGCCGGTCTTTCTATTTGACAAAGCAAAAGAGGAAAGAGCAGAGAGAGAAGTCCCACACAAAGCCGCTAAGGACGCAAAGTCAGAAGGGGGTGCTTCGTCGCTTCGCTCCTCAACATGACTGATTCGGACTTACTCTCCCGGCTCCTTCTTCTTCGCATTCCTTGCGTCACTGCGTGAGACTCCCTATCTCCGCTGCCCTAGATGCCCCGGCGGTTGCGCGTCAGGATTTCGCCCGTCGATTGGCGCGTCGTGGGCATGTGGCCGGGCAGCGGCAGCACGCGCTCGTGGATGGCGTCGATGATCCACTCCTTCTGCGGGAAAAAGGCTTCTTCCATCTCGGCAGCGGGCGTGATCCAGTTGCGTGCGCCCACGACCGCCACCGGGCCATCCAGGAAATCGAAGGCCAACTGGGTGAGATTACTCGCCATGGTGTGCAGGAACGAGCCGCGTTCGCACGCGTCCGACGCCATGACCACCTTGCCCGTCTTCTTGACCGACGCCACAATCTTGTCGTAGTTGAGCGGGTTGATAAAGCGGGCGTCAATCACCTCACACGACAGCCTATAACGTTCCTGCAACTCCTGCGCCGCGGCCAGCGCCACGTAGAGTGTCGCGCCCACGGTGACAATCGTCACGTCGCTGCCCTCACGCCGGATGGCCGGCTCGCCCATCTCCACTTCATAATACTCGGTGGGCACGCCGCCCAAAACCAGCGTCTCCGGCTCCGAATAGAGGCGCTGGCTTTCAAAGAAGACGACCGGGTCCGTCCCGCGCAGCGCCAGGTTGAGCATCCCTTTGACGTCGTAGGGCGTGGCCGGGAACATGACCTGCAAGCCCGGAATATGGGCAACCATGGAGGTCCAGTCTTGCGAGTGTTGCGCGCCATACTTGGCCCCCACCGACACGCGCAACACCAACGGCATGGTCAACAGCCCGCCCGACATGGCTTGCCACTTGGACATCTGGTTGAAGATCTCGTCGCCGGCGCGGCCCATGAAGTCGCAGTACATCAGTTCGGCGACGACCCGCCCGCCGCTCAGCGCATAGCCGACCGCCGTGCCGACGATGGCCCCTTCGGAAATCGGGCTATTGAACAGCCGGTGATACGGCAGGATCTCGGTCAGCCCACGATAGACGCCAAACGCCCCGCCCCAGTCGCGATTCTCTTCGCCATAGGCCACCATCGTCGGGTCCAGGTAGAAGCGATGTACCAACGCCTCAAAGATCGCCTCGGCATAGGTGACGCAGCGCAGCTTGGGCAGCGGCTTGCCGGACTCGTCCAGGCCAAAGCGGAACTTGGCGAGCGTCTGGTGCAGCCGCGTCTCCTCTTGGGGCAGCAGCACCGTGGGCGTCCCTTCGCCCATGCGCTCCATACGCCGGTTCGAGAACATCACATCGCCGATGTCCTCGCTCTGGATGCTGAAGCGCGGCGAGGTTTTCAGCGACACCGCCAGTTCCAGCACGCGCACCATGCGCTCGCCGATCTCCTCGCGCAGCCCATCCAGCGTCCCGGCGTCGGCGTGGCCGTGTTCCTGCAAGTACGCGGCATAGCCCGCCAGCGCGTCCTGCGCCTGCCACAACTCGATTTCGTCCTTGGTACGATAGGCCGATGCGTCGGACGGCGAATGGCCGGAGAAACGATAGGTCACGGTGTCCAGCAAGACCGGGCCGCGACCTTCCAACAACACTTGACGCTTGCGCTCCACCGCGTCGGCCACGGCCAGCGGGTTAAAACCGTCCACCCGCTCGGCGTGCATGCCCTCCGGGTTGACGCCCAGCCCAACGCGCGCCAGCACGTCAAATCCCATAGTCTCGCCCTTGGGCTGGCCGCCCATGCCGTAGAAGTTGTTCATGAAGTGAAAGAGGATGGGCGGCGCGCCGCCGATCTCCTTGTCCCACAGCGTGCGGTATTGGTCCATGGCGGCGAACATCATGGCTTCCCACACGGGGCCGCAGCCCATGGACGCATCGCCGATGTTGGCGATCACGATGCCAGGTCTGCCGTTGACCCGCTTGAAGAGCGCCGAGCCGGTCGCGATATCCGCCGAGCCGCCCACGATGGCGTTATTGGGCATGACGCCAAAGGGCGGGAAGAAGGCGTGCATGGAGCCGCCCATGCCCCGATTAAGACCGGGAGCGCGCCCGAAGATCTCCGCCAGCGTGCCGTACAGCACATAGTTCATTGCCAGGTCGTAGATGTCGGCATAGCCCACCTTTTCCACCACCCGAAGCGTGTCGCCGCCCAGATAGCCCGTCATAATGGCGCTGAGCCGCGCCTCGTCCAGCTTGGCGATAGCGGAGAGGCTCTTGGCGATAATCTCGCCGTGGCTGCGGTGCGAACCGAAGATGAAGTCGTCCGGCGTCAGATGATACGCCTGCCCCACCGCGGCCGATTCCTGGCCGATGGACAGATGGGCCGGGCCTTTATGGCTGTACTCAATGCCCTGGTAGACGCCTTCTTTCTTGATGTGGTCGAGCATGGTCTCGAACTCGCGAATGATGAACATATCGCGATAGATGCGCACCAAGCCGTCTACGCCGAACTTGGCGGCTTCGGCCGCGGGGTCGGGTTCATAGGCGTTGATGGGAATCTCGGGGGCGGTCAGCGTCCCGCGCCGGCGCACCTCGCCGGGGTCAATCAGAATCGCTTTGGTCATGGCGAAAACCTTTCATCGTCTTACATCGTGCGCGCCCACACCAATAGCGTGGACGAAAAAGAACATTTGTTCTTGCCTGTTGTCATTCCGAGCGACAGCGAGGAATCTCTCTGCGGTGCACTCCGGACGGGGTGCACTCTGGGCGCGCAATGACAACAATCCATATACCGACTCACAGCGCCAGCAGCAGGTCCATATCCGCCAACCCCTGGCCGAGCGCCTGCAGGAAGCGCGCGCCCGGCGCGCCATCCACCACCTGATGGTTGACCGTCAGCGACAGCCCCAGGTGTGGGATGAATTCCACCGCGTCCCCGTCCTCGCCCGTCATCACCGGCTTGAGCGTCACGTTACCCACACCCAAAATGGCGACCTGGGGCGCGTTGAGGATGGGCGTAAACTGCTCGATGCCCAAGCTGCCCAGGTTGGTGACGGTAAAGGTCCCCCCGGCCACCTCGTCGGGGGAAAACGCGCCGCTCTGCACTGCCGCCGACAGCCGTTTGCTCTCCACGGCCAGGGCGCGCAGGCTGAGCCGGTCGGCGTGACGGATCACCGGGACGACCAGCCCGCGCGGGGTGTCCACGGCAAAGCCCAAATGGACATCGCCAAACTGGGTGATGACGTTATCGCTAAAGAGGGCGTTGACCATGCGGAAGCGCGGCACGGTGCGCGCCACGGCAAAGAGGACCAGGTCGTTAATGGTGACGCCTTGCAGCCCCAGCGCCGGGTCGCTCGCCTTGAGCCGCTTCCGCAGCGCCAGCACGGCGCGGGCGTCGGCGGAACTGTGCAGCGTAAGCTGCGCCGTGGTCTGGAGCGAGGCCAACATGCGCTCGGCAATGACCTTCCGCACGCCGCGCACGGGAATCGTCTCGACTTGCCCCGGCTCCAGCGCAGGCAGTGGGGCCACAATGGGCGCAGCCGGCGCAGGGGCGGCAGGCGGCTGCGCCGCAGCCAGGTCGCGCGCCATCACGCGGCCGCCGGGACCGCTGCCCTGCTCCGGCGCAGCAAAACCGCCCGCCTCCAGCATGGCCTTGGCGACGGGGCTGAGTTTGGGCTGGCCGGCGATGGCGGCCTGTACGTCGCGCTCGATGATGCGCCCGGCGGGGCCGCTGCCCTGGAGCGCGGCGGTATCCACCTGCTTGCGTTCGGCCAAGGCGCGGGCGCGCGGCGATATCCCAGATTCACCCGCCGCGGGACTTGGCGTTGCGATCACCGCGGGGGTAGCCGCCGGTGCGCTGGGCGGTGGGGGCGCGGCGGGTTGGCTGCCCGCGGGGCGCAGCGCGCTCACGTCCTCGCCTGCCGCGCCGATGGCGGCAATGGTCGTCAGGACGGGCACGTCATCGCCCGCGGCAAAGAACTGGGCCAGCAGCGTCCCCGCGACCGGGCTGGGGACTTCCAGCACGGCCTTGTCGGTTTCGACCTCACACAGCACATCGCCCGCGGCGACGTTCTCGCCCGGGTGCTTTTTCCACTCGACAATGATGCAGCTTTCGACGGTTTGCCCTTGTTTGGGCATTACGACAGCGGTAGCCATGCGTTCTGTATCCTCAATATCCTTCTTGCTCTGGCCTTTGCGTCTTGGCGACGTGGCGTGAGACTTCTCCCCCTAAGCGGGCAGCGGGACCTGCGCGATGGAGTCCACCACGTGGGTGGGGCGATAGGGGAAGCGATCCACCTCGCTCGCCTGAGTGACGCCGGTGAGCACAAGCGCGGTCTCCATGCCGCTGTTGATCCCGGCCACGATGTCGGTGTCCATCCGGTCGCCGATCATCACCGT
>CAYJQA010000271.1:0-2064 GCA_964372065.1 uncultured Litorilinea sp. | reverse complement strand
AAAACCAGAGACCCTACACGGTCATCGCTACCGTTGCAACCGATTTTAAAAATGGTATTCCTCGCCCAAATCAGGTCATCAAACTGAAGGGCATCCTGAATGCGGCGCGCCAGATCAACGCCCAGGAAATTGAGCGCGGTGCGCATCATCAGCGGGTTGGGCTTGCCCACAAAGAAGGGCGCGACGCCGCTGGCCTTCTCGATGAGCGCGGCCATCGCCCCACAGGCGGGCACTAGCCCCTGCTCGGACGGGCCGGACGGGTCCGGGTTGGTGGCGACAAAGCGCGCCCTGGCGCTAATCAACTGAATAGCCTTGGTGATGCTCTGAATGTTATAGCTGTGCGTCTCGCCCAAGACCACATAGTCGGGGTCATGGTCGGTCATAACATAGCCCATGCGGTGGATGGCGTCGGTCAGCCCACTTTCGCCGATGACAAAGGCCGTCCCGGTGGGGTGCTGGGCCTTGATAAACCGCGCAGTGGCGATGGCGGACGTAAAGATGCGCTCTTCGGGCACGGGCAGACCGGCGGTAGTCAGCCGGTGCGCCAAGTCACGCGGGGTGTAGATGGGGTTGTTGGTCAGGACCAGGTACGGGATATTGCGCTGGTTCAGTTGAGCGATAAACTCGGCTGCACCGGGAATGGCCGTGCGCCCCCGCACCAAGACGCCGTCCATATCCATAAGATAGTTCTGATACGCGTGCATGATGTCTCTCGGTGGTAAGGTGGAATGAACAGGCCACGCGCCGATCCATGCTCCACATTCTACCATAGAGAGCCGTGCAGCCCTCGACACACAGGCCGCGACCATCAGAACGGGGGCTTAACGAAAGCAAATGCGGCGAAAACCGCACACTTGCGAAGGGAGTGCGAAAGCGCGGCGCGTCAATTGGGACGCAATTGTTCGACTTTGGTCAACTTCCGGTCAACTTGGCGCGGGCTACCGTGATAGACTGCACAACATCAAGTGTCCGCGGGAGGATGGTTGCGCCGGCCTGGTCGTTCCAGTCACGATAGGCGGCGACCGTCGCCTGCATCGCGGCGAGTTGCGCCGGGTCGGCCAGTAGGCTCTGCACCAGGTCGCGCTGCGCCGGTATGTCCAGCGCCACCCAACCCAGCCCATGCCGCCGGATAAACTGGAGATTTGGCTCCTCTTGACCAGGGATAAAGGTGGTGGCAATAAACGGTTTGCCCAACGTCACCGACTCAAAGAGCATATTGGGGCCGGCCTTGCCCATGATCACGTCCGCCGCCGCCATGTAGGGCGCGATCGCTTTGGTAAAGGGCAGCGGATAGAGGCCGGGGATGCCCCCAAAGCGGGCGCGCAGCGCATCGTTCGTGCCCACCGCGAGGATGATCTGAAAGGGCTGCGCCGCGCCGGGGCCTGCCTGGCCTTGCAGCGCCAACAATCCCTCGACCGTGGCCGCAAACTTGGCCGCGCCTTCGCCGCCGCCTTGTAGGAAGATGGTGAAGCGCCCGGGGTCCAGGTGGAGCTGCGCCAGGAGACCCGCGCGGTCGAGCGTAGCCTGGTCACGAAACTGGCGGCGCACAGGCCAACCGGAAAGCTGCACCTGGGCGGGCGCAAAACCGGCGGCGAGCGCCTGGGCTTGTGTCTCGCGCGTGGGGGCCAAGACGACGTCCACGTCGCGCACGGTGAGCCAGGTGCTATGGACGATCTCCGGGTCGGAGAGTAGGAGCAGCAGACCGGCGGGCCGCCGGGTCAGGCGCACGGCGCGCGCCACGGCATCGTTGAAGAACGAATAGGTACTGATGACCACGTCGGGATCGGCCTGGTCCACCGCCCGGCGCATGGGGCCGAGGCCGGAGAGGCTAAAGAAACGTTGGGCCGCCAGGGCGCGACGCGGGGTGTCGCTGAAGGCATACTCGGCGCGCCAGAGCCACAGGGCATACCGGGTGAGCAGACGGTAATGAGTGTGAATGAGGCCAGGTTGCGGATCAGCCACAGTCACGGCAAAATCATTCTCAAGCCGGTCGCGCAGCGCTTCGGCCAAACTGATGTGACCGCCGCCGGTCTTGGACGTCAGGATAAGTGCGCGGGGCGCGTG
>CAYJQA010000270.1:2794-7568 GCA_964372065.1 uncultured Litorilinea sp. | reverse complement strand
CCTTTTCGATGATCATTGTGCGGCGCACTGGTTCCCTTTTAGACTATCAGAAACATCCGGCCCGGCCAGCTCTTCTTTCTCACCCATCCTGAGTCGGATCTGTTTTCAGGCTACGGCTTGACCACCCACGATGGACGCAAAGATCGTCTAGTGGGCAGGTTGATGGTAGATCGTCCCCAGCCCGCCGACCCTGCCTGGTTAGCAGAGATTGCACACCGCTACGGCGATTATGAGTTATTGCCGATGACGGTGACGGGAGAGCGGGGACTATTGACGCAGCTGCGCGTGGAGACGGGTAGTCTGGACTTACTGACCCGTTCCGACCATCCGGTCGCTGCGGAGCTTCAGCGTGTGCTACAACCGCTGACTAATGCGCTGCCGTCGCCGATACTCAAGGTACGTTGGGACGAGGAACAGGAGCTCTGGGTCAGCGATTTCTGGATCGGGCTGCCTGCCGAGATGCAGGCCGTCTTCGAAAAGATGGGGTATGGCTGCTTTGCCGCAGAGCGGGACGACCATTCGGTGGCCTTCCTCACCCATGTTGCACCGGCTGACTTGCTTTCCTTGCGCTACGCGCCGGTCGTCTACGATTGGCAGATGATCCCCATGCCGACAGCGCCCCTCATCCGCTTCACGTCCGCCGTACTCGACGATCCCAACCATCCGTACCGACTGGAACATTTCCTCAACGTGCGGGATGTCACGCAAGGCCGCAGCCTCGCCCGGTTGGTGGCGCAGAAGGGGTTAGTCTTCGACTTCTATGGCGTCGAATACGAGTATGCCTTCTCCAAACGCTTTGCCCACCCGGACGCGATGCGGGCACGACTGGCGATCCTCATCCAGCAGGCCATTGTCTATGACGGCACGATCCCGGCGCATCGGCGCGATTTCGACCAGGCCAAAGCCGCGTTCCAACGAGCATTTCCGCTCTAGCAAGACCCGATAACTGGGCAAACCAGTGCTTTTGCCTAATCGATTTGAAAAGGCAGGGTTTCCCGAACCGTTATAGGTATCGCGGACTATAGGCTTCGATTTCGCGCCGGTGGCGGAAAAGAGGGGCTACTCCGTAAACCTGGGTGAGGGCCGATAGTAGATTTCGACGTCTCAAAAGCACTCTTGTGCGACATGAGGCTGGACGCGGTGACTTCGCCGATGCTGCCCCTGTTACTCGAACCCCAAGCCCCGTTCGCGCAGCGAGAGCCAGACTCCGTTTCCCACGATGATGTGGTCGAGCAACTCGATGCCGAGGAGTCTACCGGCCAGGACCGCGTCGGCCGTCACGCGCACATCCTCCGGGCTTGGGTCGGGCTGGCCGCTAGGATGAATGTGCGACAGGACCAATGCCGGGGCATTCACCCGCACGGCCTCTTTGAACAGCTCGGCCGGCCGCAGTTGAACGCTGTTCACGGTCCCGCGGTAGATCATCGCCTCGTGGGTAATGCGGTTCTTGGTGTTCAGCAGCAAGACCCACAGTTCTTCCTGGTCAAACGCGTCGAACGGCGTGAAGACGTGGTCGATCAGGTGTTGGGCCGCGTCGAACGGAGACCGGACCAGGATTTCCTCCCGCACCACGCGTACAAAACGCGCCGTTCCCGCTTCTGTGTGGCCGTGACCGGCGAATCCGATCTCGTAGTAGATGGATGATGGGTCCCGTTTCCGTATGTAATCGAACGGCAGCTGGTACCGTTCTGGTCTTGTCATGTGCCCATTGTAGCACCTTGGCAGACTAGTCATGTTGCTCCGGGAGCGATGCCCTGGCCTACTGCCCGTGTTACGGCCTGGGTACCGTCGCCTGGGTTGCATCTCAAGATAGTGCCCAGCGCCCCAGTCCATTCCGTCGCGTCTGGATGCCAGAAACTCGTCTGGCCCGGCGGCGGCACTCGGCTTTGGATAGCTCCACAATCTAGTTACGACAATTGGTTTCTTATGTCTATACGAAGGTGACATATATGGTCGGTCGATGGCTATTTTGAGCACAGGCTTATGAGTCAATTCGCCGGGGTGACTAGATGATTATCGTGGCGAACGGGTTCACTCACGCTCCTCGTAACACAGCGGCGCTCTCTGCTTCTTGGGCAACACCAACCTGAAGTGCGGACGGACTTCACAAGGATCCAAGTCCGCCCAAGGGTTGTGTAGACTATAGACAGATGCTCGCCTGAACAGGGTACATTCGTCAGTGTACAGTTGTAGCGATTTGAACGATACTGGTAGCGTAAACGTCCGGGCGTGCGCCTACTTGAGAGCCGTGCTATGGGTAGATTGACGAAGTGCAGTCCAATCCAGTGGCTGTGGCTGACGGCGATGGTGATGGTGATGGTGTTGGCTGCCTGCAACGCGACCCAGGCCGTCACACTGCCCTATGTTGACCTTTCGGTGCGCGCGCCGCTGCCCGCGGTGGCCGAGACCGCGGAGCGCCCCCTGCGCGTGGCGGTCGGCGCGATCCTCTCCCCCCAGGGTACGCTGGACAGCTACCGCGAACTCGCCGCTTACCTGAGCGATACGCTGGACCGTCCGGTGGAAATCGTCCAACGGCGCACCTATGCGGAGATCAATGCGCTCATTGCTCGGAACCAGGTCGATCTGGCCTTTATCTGCACCAGCGCGTACTTGGAAGGTGAGGCCGACGGGTCGCTGGCGCTACTGGCCGCACCGGAGATCGGCGGCCAGTCGGTCTACTTCTCGCAATTGATCGTGCCGGCGGATAGCCCGGCGCAGAGCATGGCGGACCTACGCGGTGCGCGCTTTGCCTTCACGGACCCCATGAGCCTGACCGGGCGCGTCTACCCGACCCATCTGGTGCAGCAGTTGGGGAGCACGCCGGAGCAGTTCTTTAGCAGCATCTCCTACACCTATAGCCATGATCGCGCCATTCAGGCGGTCGCCGACGGTGTCGTGGACGGCGCAGCCGTGGACAGCTTGGTGCTGGCCTATGCCCAGGCACGCGCGCCGGAGCTGGCAGCCAAGCTCCGGGTGATTCACACTTCCGAGCCTTTCGGGATTCCCCCTGTCGTGGTGCCCAGCGGATTGGAACCCGCCGAGACCGCACGCCTGCAGACGATTCTGCTAACGATGGAGCAGACGCCCGCCGGGCGGTTGGTGCTGGCGCATCTCGGCGTAGGCCGCTTTGTGCGAACCGGCGACGGCGCGTATGAGAACGCGCGGCAGCTAGCTGCGGCGGTAAGTGAAGACGAATGAGCAGCCTAAGCGTCACCCGTCCCGTGCGTGTCAACTGGGGTCGCGGCGCAGAACACCTGTGGCAGATCCTGGGCGGCGTGAGCGTCCGCACCAAAATCCTCGGCATCGTCTTGGCGCTGACGGCGGTGCTGGGCCTGGGCGTGACGTGGCAAGTGCGCGTGGTGATGGATCAGGTCTTCATGGACGAACTGGTCAACCGCGGCATGTCAGTCGCCAGCGACCTGGCCGCGCGCGGCGTTGAGCCGATTCTCCTCAACGATCTCTACGCGCTCCATCAATTGGTCAACGAAACCGTGCGCAACAATCCGGATGCGCTCTACGCGTTCGTCACCGACGACACCGGGACAGTCCTGGCTCACACCTTTCCGGACAACCAGTTCCCGACCGGCCTGCTGGACCCGAATCTGGCCGCGCGGGCTGACGTTGACGCGCAGACACATATCGGCCATCTCGTCTATCAAAGCGACCAGGGCCGGGTGCATGAGTTCATCGCGCCCATCGCCGCTGCGCCAGGAACGGTAGTGCGGTTGGGAATGACCGAAAACCGCCTGGCGAGTATCGTCAACATCGTCACCGGCCAGATGCTGCTCACCACGCTGGGCGTAGCCATCTTTGGTATCGCCGCGGCCATCTTCCTGACCTGGCTGCTGACACGGCCGATCTTGGACTTGGTAGCGACCACCCGCCGCGTGGGGCAAGGCGACCTGGAAGCGCGCTCGCTCCACTGGGCTAACGACGAGATTGGCGCCTTGGCTGACGCGTTCAACCAGATGGTGGCGCAACTCAAGGCGGGCCGCCAATCGCTCATCGAAAAGGAATTGGCTCGCACGCAACTCTTGCAGATGCTGATCACCGCGCAAGAAGAAGAGCGGCGTCGCATCGCCCGCGAACTGCACGACGGCGTCGGCCAAGTCCTGACTTCGTTCATCGTCAGCAGCACATTGGCGTCACAGATGGAGGACCAGACGGCCGCGCGGCAGAAGAACCTGGAAATCTGTCAGGTGGCGACGGAGACGCTGGAACAAGTGCGCATGTTGAGCCGCCAACTGCGTCCGAGCCTGATGGACGATCTGGGCCTGGCGGCCGCGCTGGAACGCTACGCGGCCGACTTCGCTCGGCTCTACCCCGGGATTGCGGTTGATCTGCACTGCGATCTGGGTGAGCGTTTGCCGGAGTTTATGGAGACGACGCTCTACCGGGTCATCCAGGAAGCCATGACGAACGCCGCGCGCCACAGCGGCGGGAGCTATGTCGGAGTACTGGTGGCGCGGCGTAACGGCCGTGTACAGGCCATTATTGAAGACAACGGCCACGGCTTTGATCCAGCCGCGGCGCGCAAAGGCGGGCACAGTGTTGGGATCCATGCCATGGCCGAGCGCACCGAACTGATGGGCGGCCGTTTCGACATCGAGAGCACGGCGGAGGGTACCACCGTCTACGTCGAGATTCTGCTATGAAAGCCATTCGCATTCTGATCGCCGACGATCACACGATTTTGCAGGCCGGTCTGGCCGCCATGCTCAACGAGCAGCCGGACATGCGCGTCGTGGGCACGGCGCGCGACGGTCACGAGTGC
>CAYJQA010000270.1:2355-2784 GCA_964372065.1 uncultured Litorilinea sp. | reverse complement strand
ACCCCGGATATCGTCTTGTTGGACATCAACATGCCCAACTTCAGCGGGCTGGAGGCCTTGATCGAGCTGCGCCGGCAGACGACCGCCAGCAAGGTGCTCGTGTTGACCATGCACGACGATGTGGAGTATCTGCGCCATGTGATGACGCAAGGGGCGTCGGGCTTCGTACTCAAGCAGGCCGCGGGCGAAGAACTGCTGGCCGCCATCCGCGCCGTGTTTCGGGGCGGCGTCTATCTCCACCCGGCACATGCCCAACAGTTGATGCAGCCCGCCCCACCGCGCCCAACCGAAGGCGTCGCTGCCGGGAAGCCGCCCGGCGAGGGCCGACTGGCGATGCTCAGCGAACGCGAGGCGCAAATTTTTCGACTGGTGGCGCTCGGCTACCGCAACAGCGATATCGCCGACGAACTCAGTCTGAGCGTCAAGACG
>CAYJQA010000270.1:0-2345 GCA_964372065.1 uncultured Litorilinea sp. | reverse complement strand
CTCCACCAAGGAAATCGCCTTCGCGTTGAACCTGAGCGTCAAGACGGTAGAGACCTACAAGTCGCGGCTCATGCAGAAGCTGGGCTTCACCTCGCGCATTGAATTGGTGCGCTACGCATTGGAATCGGGCCTCTTGGACAAACCCTCGTCCGCCTAACCAACCGCAGCCGTGTCTTGCGATGGCTGTCGGGGAATTCCCTGACAGCCGCGCCAGACTGTCGAACAATCCCCGACACGCTGCCAAGCTTTCCCTACTACACAACTTGAGGCGTTGTGCCTAGACTGGACGGCATGACCGGGACAGACCGCCATCGGTCCGTGGCCCGGCTGCACGCCGGACGCCCTGTAACCGTCCCATTCCCATTGTGGAGGCACACGCTATGCCCGATATCGTCGTCAAAGAAAACCTGCTGTTGCGCATGCAGGCGGACATCAAGCGGGCGCTGGAAAAGCCGGCGGGAGAACGCCGCTGGGGCATGGTGATTGACCTACGCAAATGCGTAGGATGCCATGCCTGCACGCTGAGTTGTGTCGCCGAGAACAAGCTGCCGCCCGGTGTGGTCTACCGGCCGGTGCTGGATCAGGAGATCGGCGAATACCCGAACGTGACGCGCCGCTTTATGCCGCGACCGTGCATGCAGTGCGATGAACCGCCTTGCGTACCCGTCTGTCCCGTCAACGCTACTTACAAGCGCCCGGATGGCATCGTCGCCGTGGATTACGAGCAGTGCATCGGCTGCCGCTACTGTGTCACAGCCTGCCCCTATGCCGCGCGCACGTTTGACTTCGGCGGCGTCTACACCGACGGGGCGGCCGTCGGCAATGACGCAGTGGTGGGAACTCAAACCATTGACCTGTATGAGCGCATCCCTAACTACGAATATGGCGTCGCCTGGGCGCGGCCGGAAGGCGAGGCATCGCCCATTGGCAATGTGCGGAAGTGCCACTTCTGCCTGCATCGCCTCGAGCAGGGTGCGCTCCCCATGTGCGTCACCACCTGCATCGGCGTCGCCAATTTCTTCGGCGACCTCAACGACCCGACCAGTTTGGTGGCGGAAATGGCCGCCCAGCCCAACGTTACGGTGCTCAAGGAAGAACTTGGCACCCAGCCCAAAGTGTTCTATCTGGTGTAGGAGGACCTCATGTCCACGCGAAAGATACTCTATGTGTTGGGCGCGCTGGCGCTGGCGGTGGGGGTGTGGGGGATCTACGACCGGCTTGTCTTCGGCCACACCAGTGCCGACTATGGCTCCTATGTAGTGTGGGGGCTGTGGGTCGCCATGTATCTCTTCTTTGCCGGGATGGCAGCCGGCTGTTTTATGGTAGCCTCGTTGGATATACTCTTCCGTTTCCCCACGTTCAAAGGGATCGGCAAGATTGCGCTGTGGACCGGCCTGGTCTCGTTAGGCTCCGGTCTGCTGTGCATTTGGCTGGACCTCGGCCACATGGAGCGCATCTGGAAAGTCTATTTGCAGGGCAACCCCGGCTCGGTCATGTTCCAGATGGTGTGGGGGTACACGATCTTCGGCCTGATCATGCTGGTGAGTCTGGTGCTGGCCATCCGCGCGCCGGACAGCCGCTGGCTGCGCTGGCTGGGTGGGATCGGGCTGGTGACTTCGCTGTTTGTCTCGGGCGCGGTGGGTGCGCTGCTGGGTGTCCAGGCGGCCCGCCCCTTCTGGCACGTCGGTCTCTTTCCGGTGCAATTCCCGGTCTTTTCGTTTGCCTCCGGCGTGGCCGCATTGTTGCTGGTGATGGGTTGGTTTGGCGCCAAGGATGATCCCCGACGGTCGCAGCAGTTATGGATCCTGGGCCTGCTCAGCATCACGCTGTTGGCCGTCAAGCTCTATTTTATGTGGGCCGACTTCTCGCAGAGCCTCTATGGGAACGTGCCCCAAAACGTCGAGGCGGTCGAGCAGGTGCTATTTGGCGAGTACTGGTGGGCCTTCTGGGTCTTGCAGATCCTCATCGGGACTGTGATCCCAGTGATCATTCTGGCACAGCGCAGGCTGGCTGCGATGGGCGTCTGGGCCGGGCTGTCCGGGTTATTGCTGCTAGTCGGGTATGCGGTGGCCCGCGGGCTGATCCTGTTCCCGGCGTTGACCGTGCCGGAACTCGCACTGCTCACCACGGCATTCACCGGCCCGCACCTGACCTTCGACTACTTCCCCAGTCTGATGGAGTGGGCCGTCACCGTGGGCGTCATCGGCCTGGCGACTTTGGCTTTCCTCATCGGCCTGGATGTCCTCAAGTTGCTTTCCGCCGACCGGACCGGAACCCTGAAGTCTGCGGCGCACAAGGGAGCGTAACATGAACCAGAAGCACATCACTCCAGAGCACCGTCAAGC
>CAYJQA010000269.1:0-7574 GCA_964372065.1 uncultured Litorilinea sp. | reverse complement strand
TGGCTTCGTCGATGGAGTTGTCCACCACCTCGAAGACCATGTGATGCAGCGCCTTCGTATCGGTGCCGCCGATATACATGCCGGGGCGACGACGCACCGCCTCCAGGCCCTCTAGGACCTGGATTTGGTCGGCCCCATAAACAAAATCCTGATTCTTCGCGTTTGCCACAGATTCCTCCATCACATCGAAACGACGCGTCGCCGTCACCTAACAGTCAAGACGATCAATCCCACCGGCGGGTATCATCCGGCAGGGAGTCGGGATAGTTCCTCGAATTTCAACAGGCGTGTGCGGTAAAACACCAGCAGCCCCATGGCCAGGCCGCTGCCGATGTAGGCGTTGATCACGATGGCGGCCACGGCCCCGGCGGTCGTCGCCGTCATAAGCTGGCGCATGATCAGGGTAAAGCCCAACGCGATCACGTTGTAGATCAGGACAAAACCCAGCGTGGCCCAGAAGTTGCCGCGCACCAGCACGAAGCTGCGCGCGATGGCCTGATGCACGGGCAGATTATCCAAGATGATCGCCGCGGTCACAAAATACAAATATAAAACCACGACCGAGAGCGCGGCGACTAGCAGCGTGCCGAAGATGGTGCTCAGACCCGGATTCACCAGGGCAAAGAGCGCCGTGACCAACACCGTCGGGATCAAGACTACGGCCACGCCCGCGATCATGAGCAGCACATAGAGCACCAATAGGACCCAGTGGCGTGCCGCCGCGGCGATCACCTCGCCGGCGCGCAGCGGCTTGGGCGCGCCGCCGATGGGCAGATGGGCTGCCAGGAGGCCCATGTAGACCGCGCCGATCAGCAGCCCCAGCAGCCCAAAGCTGACAAAGAGCGCCGCGGCGGCCAATGGCTGGCTGATGGAGTAGGTCCATGCCGACGCCGGCGCGCCCACCGTCGCCATCAGACTCGGCACGTGGAGCAAAGAGCTGTTCACCAGCCCATCGAGCAAGTTGGAGGTGTCACCCAGTTCCGCCAACATCTTCGACATGTCCTCGATGAGCGCCGCCATGTCGACGCTCATGCCCTGCATGCCCGCGGCCTCGCGATAGAACCCGGCGATCTGGCGATAGATGGGCGCAACGCTCAAGCGTGGGCCAAACCATAACAGCAGATCGAGCAAGATGGGGACGATCAACACTTCTACACGCCGTCCCAGAAAGCGGTAACCCGCCGATAGACTGTCAATAATGCCCACGCGTTGCCTCGTCGAAGCCGTGCTGTTCGTCATTTTCCGACCTCTATTATACCATACTCTCTCCGGTGGCCCGAAGTTGGGGCGGCTGTGATGCGAACGCCTGTTCGCCGGTCCAAAGCCGGACCACAGCCGTGCGGTCAAGGCGTGGGATGAACGTGGATTGACGCCCCTTCGCTAAGTTCGATAGAATCAAGGTGAAGTGCGTGCGTGCGCCGTGACGCGCTCCCGCGGGGCGCTTTGCGTCGCGGCGTCCGGCGCACCGGCACCCGTTCCATTACCTAACTCAAGCTGCCGTCTTGTCGTTCCGCACGACGTTGCGGCTGTGCCGCCGCGGCGCGAACGGAATGACCGGGTCGCAACCCGCTAAGCTACCGACACCGATCCTGTGCGGCCGCAGGCAAATACACAGGGGTAACACCACTGCACTACCAACCCTTTACGGAAACATCGAGGAAGAGCTATGACGTCCTTTGTGATTGAAGGCGGCTACCCGATTCAGGGCGCGATCCGGCCCATCGGCAATAAGAACGCGGCGCTGCCGCTGCTCGCCGCCTGTTTGCTGACCGACGAGCCGGTCACGCTGCACAACCTGCCCGACATCGGCGACGTGCAAACCATGCTCGCCATCTTGGGCCAACTGGGGGTGGAGGTCAATCGTCAAGAGGGAAGCGTTACGCTCTGTGCCCGGGCCGTCAACCGCACCGACCCGGACGCGCAGCTCTTTTCCCAGATCCGCGGCTCGCTGACGCTCATGGGGCCGCTGTTGGCCCGGCACGGTCGCTTCAGTGTCAACACCGCGGCGGGCGGCGACGACATCGGGCGGCGGCGCATTGATACGCATTTACAAGTGCTGGAGGCGCTGGGCGCACGCACCGAGGTCAACGGCAAGTTTGCGCTCCACAGCAACGAGCGGCTGCACGGGGCCGACATTTTGCTGGACGAGACGTCGGTCACGGCCACTGAAAACGGCGTCATGGCCGCGGCGTTGGCCAAAGGCACGACGATCCTGCGCAACGCGGCCAGCGAGCCGCACGTCCAGGACGTATGCCGTCTGCTTGCGGCTATGGGCGTCCCCATCGAGGGCATCGGCAGCAATACGCTGACCATCCACGGCCAAGACCGGCTGGGCGGCGGCGAAATCTATGTCAGCCCCGACTTTGTGGAGGTGGGCAGTTTTATCGGGCTGGGTGCGATCACGCCGGGCGAACTGCGCATCGAAGGCGTCATGCCGGAGCATCTGCGCATGATCAATATGGTCTTTGCCGACCGCTTGGGCGTGCGGATGCGGCTGGAGCATGACCCGGCGCGGCCCGCCCAGGAGGCCTATACGCTGGTGGTGGACAAGAAGCAGGACCTGCGCATCCGCTCCGACTTTGGCGGCGCGGTGCCCAAGATCGACGATGCGCCGTGGCCCGCGTTCCCACCGGACCTGATGAGCATTGCGCTGGTCGTCGCCACCCAGGCCCAGGGCACGGTGATCATCCATGAGAAGATGTACGAAAGCCGGCTTTATTTTGTGGATAAGCTGATCACCATGGGCGCGCAGATTATCCTCTGCGACCCGCATCGGGCCGTGGTAGTGGGGCCGAGCCGGTTGGTCGGCCAGCCCGTGAGCAGCCCGGACATCCGCGCCGGGATGGCGCTGGTGCTGGCGGCGCTGGCCGCCGACGGGCCGACCACTATCGGTAATGTGCAGCAGATTGATCGAGGCTATCAGCGCATTGACGACAAGCTGCGCAGCCTGGGTGCGCGCATCCAGCGTGTAGAGTAGAATAGGGAACCGGCGCAGGCGGGCCTGCCGACGCCGCAACTATCCCGTCGTTCTATCTACTCACGGAGCAACTATGCTGGTCGTGCTTGCGATTGTGGTCCTGTTGGTGTTAACCGCCGGTTATGTGGTGGTGGGCGGCTTTGGCTTGGTGATGAGTGCGTTTTGTTTTGACGCCGGGACGTCACCGCAGGCGTGGAGTTGCTTCCTGGGCATCAACGCCGTGTTTATCGCGCCGTCCGTGATCTGTCTGTTGATCGCGGTGGTATTCCTGATCCGGCGGCGGCCCGTCGCCGCCATGATCGTGGGCGCGATCCCTGCCGTGCTGGTCGCGATTGGCTATGCCGTCCTAGCCATCGCCAATTCATCATTCCGATAGGGATACGGCTGACAAGCGAGCGCCTGTGTCGTTGACACCATGGTGTCAACGACGTACAATTCCAGCCAGGAGGTGAACAGCATGGAAAAACGACGCATCCAAGTCTACGCCGATCCTGAGATGAAACGCCGGGTTGAACTGGCCGCGGCCAAACACAATGTGCCCGTCACCGAGTATTGTTTTAACGCCATCCGGCAGCAACTGGCCGACGATGAGATGCTGGAGGACGCAGAGGTCAAAATCGCGGTCAAGCCAGCCAAGCAAACTGACGACAGCCGCATCGCCGAACTCCGCGCCCTACATCAGGAGATCCTAGCCGAGCGCGGGGGCAAGTGGATCGATGTGGACGCGGAACTGGCAGCGGTGCGGGAAGAGCGAGACTATGAACTTACAGGTCTGCATTGATGCCAGTCTCATTCTCCGCACGTTAGTCCCGGAGCCGTTAACCGAGCACGCGCTGGCTCTCTTGGTCAAGTGGCGACAGGAACATGCAATTCTGATCGCACCCGCCCTGCTGGCCTTTGAGGTGACTGCCAACCTGCGCCGGTATGTGCATTTCAAGCGTATCACGCCGTCTCAGGGAGAGCGAGCTTTTGCTCAGTTTCAAGGTCTCGATATTCGCCTTTCGCACCGCAAGGCGCTTTTTCCCCTAGCTTGGGAGTTGGCCAAGCAGTTCAATCGCCCTACCGCCTACGATATGGCTTATCTGGCTCTGGCACAGTTATACCGCTGTGAGTTCTGGACGGCGGATCAAAGGCTATATAACGCGGTCCATCACGAGCTTTCGTGGGTGAAATGGATTGGTAGTTCTGCGCCCAACCGCGGATAAGGGGGGCCGGCATGGACCTTGACTTCGATGCGGTGCTGCGGTTTGCCAAGACACTCGATGGTCGCGACCTACACACCCAGGCACAGAAGAAGGCGTTTCGCGTCCAAGTGGCCGGTGATATTCTCGTGTATACGCCTGCAAGCACACGTGCGTCGCGAACTGACGGGCGCAAAGTTGTTCAGCAGGTGTTGGATCGTTACAACCTCACGCAGTCATTGAGACCTGGAAACTATCAGGACATCACCTATAACTCCAGTTACCTGCTCACCCTTGTTGCCATGCTGGTCGGCAGCGAGGAACGCAGCGCGTAGGTGACTCAGGAGGGGGTCTTCGTAGAATCCTTCCCTGCTGCGCGGAGATGCTCGATAATCCACATGCGGGCTAAGGTACTCGGCCCGATGCCTTTCGCTCTAGCGGCACGCCGTAACTGCCCCAGGAGGGCCGGCGTCAACCGCACGGTGATCCGTTCCGATAGATTCGGATCTACCTGCACGTCACGGGAATCAACCACTTCAAACTCATCCAGGTAGTCGCCCATGTCGTGTGTATCAAACCACGCGGCTTCTTCCTCACGGCTGGCAAACTCCGGGATGCGGCTTTTTCTCTGTTCTGGTTGGGTCATGCTTCTTCGCCGCCTTTCCGCGCTTGGTATAGCTGCCGCTCTTTGCGAGCAGCCGGACGAGCAGTCACGGGATAGTAAACGTCTTCCTCGTCCGGTTCAGGGGCAAGGACGACAGCCAGCAGCCGGCCATGCCGGGTGGGACTGACAATGACGGATCTTCCCTTCTGGCCGTGGAGCAAAATGAAGCTCCCATGACACATTTCTTCGACCTCCTCCGGGGAAACGGCATGCCGGGCAATATGCCCAACGTTCCAATCATCCCAGCGCAGGCGACGAAGGTGAATCATGACTCACATTGTAATACATTGTATTGCGGGAGGCAAGGGACATTGAAAACCCCCTGGGCGCGTTGACACCCTTCACTGCGGACGGCTATAATCTGCTCAAGTAGATTCAGTACAGATTGCTCTTGCCCACCGGCTGTGGATGCTGGTAAGCCAGTGTTCCCGCCGGTGGTGTGTCTAGCGGACCGGCGCGGGAGCCGCGGCTGCCGTCGCCTCACCAACAAGGACTCCGACAATGCCCATTGACCCGGCTACAGAGATGGTGACTGTGCAGCAGCAAGTCGCCCAACAGCGCGACGCCATCCTTACCTTCTTGCGCGAGATCGTCGCTATCCCATCCATGGATTCGCAGATCGGCCCGGTGGGCGAGCGTATCCAGGCCGAAATGGCGCAGCTCGGCTTCACCGATATTCGTTTTGACAGCATGGGCAACACGCTGGGGCGCATCGGCGACGGGCCGCGCGTGCTGATCTACGACAGCCACATCGACACGGTGGGCATCGGCGACCCGGACGAATGGCGGTGGGACCCCTTCCAGGGCAAGATCGAGGACGGTCGCTTTTATGCGCGCGGCGCGTGCGACGAAAAAGGTTCCACGCCCGGCATGATCTATGGGCTGGCGCTCGCCCATCGGCTGGGGCTGTTGGACGGCTGGACCGCCTACTACTTCGGCAACATGGAAGAGTGGTGCGACGGCATCGCCTGCCACGCGCTGGTGGAGCATGAGGGCCTGCGCCCCGACTTCGTCGTGATTGGCGAGCCGACAAAGATGCAGGTTTACCGCGGCCACAAGGGGCGCGTGGAGATGCAGGTCGTGAGCAAGGGGCGCAGCGCCCACGCGGCCAGCAACCACGTCGGCGACAACGCCATCTACAAGGTGCTGCCTGTGATCGAGGGCGTGGCCAACCTCGAGCCGCAACTGGGCGACCACCCTTTCCTTGGCCACGGCAAGATCACCGTCACCGACATGACCGTGGAGACGCCGAGCATCAACGCCGTGCCCAACCTGGCAACGGTCTTCATCGACCGCCGCCTCACCTTTGGCGAGACCAAGGAGGGGGCCATCCAGCAGGTGCGCGATCTGATTCCCGCCAAGTATCAGGAGAATGGCGAGATTACCGTGGAAATGCTCCAGTACGCCGAGCCGAGCTACACCGGCTTCGTCTTCCCCGTGGAGAAGTACTTCCCGGCGTGGGCGCTAGAGGAGAGCCACCCGTTGGTGCAGGCGGGCGTTTCCGCAGCGCGTGCGATTGGCCTGACCGAACTCACCCCGAGCAAGTGGAATTTCAGCACCAACGGCATCTATTGGGCGGGCAAGGCAGGCATCCCTTCGATTGGCTTCGGCCCCGGCGAAGAGGAGACGGCGCACACCGTCAACGACAGCGTCATTCTCGATGACGTGGTCAAAGCGACCGAGTTCTACGCGCTGCTGCCGGCACTGCTGAGGAGTGCGCACGCATGAGCACAGTGTCACCGGCCGCGTTTGAGGGCGCGGCCCAGCCTCGCCCCGCGCCTTCGTCGGCTGGGCTCGTACTCGTGGCCATTGGCGGCAATTCACTGATAACCGATGCGCGCCAGCCTGACGTCAAGCACCAGTGGGACGCTGTGCGCGAGACGGCGTCGCACATTGCCGCGATGATCGAAAGCGGCTGGCAAGCGGTCATCACCCACGGCAACGGCCCGCAGGTGGGCTTCATTCTGCGCCGCAACGAACTGGCCGCGCACGAGGTGCATCCGACGCCGCTGGACTTGATCGGGGCCGACACGCAGGGCAGCATCGGCTTCATGCTCCAGCAGACGCTCAACAACGAGTTCTACCAGCGCCATATCGACCGCCAGTGCATCACGCTGATTACGCAGACGCGCGTAGATGCCGACGACCCCGCCTTCAAGAATCCCACCAAGCCGATTGGCAGCTTCATGGACGAGGCGCGCGCACGCGAGTTTGAGAAAGAGGGCTGGCAGGTGATGGAGGACGCGGGCCGCGGCTGGCGGCGTGTGGTTGCTTCGCCCGAGCCTGTGGAGATCGTGGAAGTGGAAGCCATTGCCCAGGCCATTGCCATGGGCTGGATTGTGATCGCTGCGGGCGGCGGTGGCATCCCTGTGGTGCGCCACCGCACGGGCGAGTTGCGCAGCGTCTACGCAGTCATCGACAAGGACCGCGCCAGCAGCCTGCTCGCCAGCCGCATCGACGCCGACTTGTTCCTCATCAGCACAGGCGTGGAGAAGGTCTCGCTCAACTACGGCAAGCCCGAACAGGTCGACCTCGACACAATGACCATGGCCGAAGCCCACGCCTACATGGATGCAGGGCACTTTGGCAAGGGCAGCATGCTGCCCAAGATTGAAGCGTGTATCGGCTTCATTGAGCGCAGCACAAAGCCCGGCGCCGCCGCCATCATCACCAACCCTGAGAACTTGGCGCGCGCCCTGCGCGGCGAAACCGGCACGCGTATTACAGCATAACGGCCAAAGCCGACACAGAG
>CAYJQA010000268.1:0-7625 GCA_964372065.1 uncultured Litorilinea sp. | reverse complement strand
GGCTTCCAGCGCGCCGGCGCCCGCGGCCGCGCCGCCCATGTCGCCCTTCATCAGCCACATGCCGTCGTTGGGCTTGATGCTGATGCCGCCTGTGTCGAAGGTGACGCCCTTGCCGACGAGCACCAACGGCGCGGCGTCTTCATGGCCGGCGGGCGCGTGCTCGAGGATGATGAGTTTGGCCTTGCGCGCGCTGCCCCGGCTGACGGCCAGTAGGATGTTCATGCCCAGCTCGGCCATCTTCTTTTCGCTGAGGATGGTGCAGGCGAGGCCGACTTCGGCGGCCATCTTGCGGGCGCGGCGGGCAAATTCGGCGGGGTAGAAGACGTTGGGCGGCTCGCTGACATAGGTGCGGGCGGCCATGATGCCCGCGGCCAGGGACTGCCCGGCGGCGACGCCCGCCGCGACGTCGGCCAGCCGGTCGGCGGCAAACTCGACGACGGTGCAGCGGGCCAGGCCGTTATTCTTGGCCTCGCGGCGATATTGGGGCGACTTGTACAGCGCCAGGAGCGTGCCCTCCGCCAGCACGGCGGCCGCGGCCACCACCGGCAGCCCGCCCATCCCGCTGCCGTGGACGATGGTGGCAAAGTGCTGGACGCCTTTGAGGCGAGCCAGGGCGCGGGCCGCGACGGCGGCGGTCTTGCGCGCGGCGAGCAGGTCAAACTGCTCCGCCTTGCCCAGCCCGACGATCAGGACGCGGGGCGCGGGCAGGTCGCCATTGGTATAGAGCAGGGCAGTCGTGCCTGCTTCGCCGGTGAAATCGCCGGACGCGATGACGTGGCGGATCGCGCCGTCCAGCGCGCCATCGACGGCGCCGGTCGCGCCGCCGGGTTCGGTGACGCCCTCAAAGAGGTTGACCACGAGGCAGTCGGCCATCTGCCGGGCAATATCGCCCTGGACTACTTCAATTTCCATGAACGGTGTACCTCATCAATTGGGGATTAGCCCAGGCGGGCGCGCAGCCGGTCGGCGGCCTCGTCGAGCACTTCGTCGGTCTTGCAGAAACAGAAGCGCGCCAGGTTGTCGGTCAGGCGCTGGTGTTGTTGGCTGTAGAACGGGCTGGGTGGGATGGCAGTCACCCCGACGCGCTGCGTGAACCAACGGCACACGGTGTCGTCGCGGGGCGCACCTGCGGCAACGGGCACATCCAGCCCACTCGTGTCGAACAGGATAAAGTAGGAGCCGTCCGGCTGCACCGGGTTGAGGCCGACCTCCGCGAGCACATTGTACAACTTGTCGCGTTTGGCCGCGTACATGGCGGCCAGCCAGGCGAAATAGCCGTTGGTTTGCGCTGCCTCAAAGGCCGCGGCGACAGCTTCTTGCAGCGGCGTGGCGACGGCGAAGAGCATCCATTGATGCGCCTGCTGGACGGCGCGCGCCAGCGGCGCGGGCGCGATGGCCCAGCCAACCTTCCAGCCGGTGACGGAAAAGGTCTTGCCCGCGCTGCCCAGCGTGATGGTGCGCTCCCACATGCCGGGCATGGTCGCCATGCGGATATGCTCCGCCCCGGCATAGACCATCCACTCGTAGACTTCGTCGCTGAGCACATAGGCGTCGTGCTGCTGGACCAGCGCGGCGATCCGGGCGAGTTCGGCGCGGGTGAAGACCTTGCCCACCGGGTTTTGCGGTGTGTTGAGGATGAGCAGCCGGGTGCGGGGGCTAAAGGCCGCGGCCAACTCGTCCGGGTCCAGCGTCCACTCGGCGGCCCCGCGTCCGCCGCCGGTGGGCCGCAGCGGCACGTAGATGGGCCGTCCCCCCGCCATGATAACGGCGGCGGGATAGGAGTCGTAGAACGGCTCGATGAGGATGACTTCGTCGCCCGGCTCGACCAGGCCTTGGATGGTGGCGAAGATCGCTTCGGTGGCCCCGGCGGTGACGACGACTTCGGTCATGGGGTCGAGGTCGCGACCCTGGAGCGGGCCGTAGAGCTTGGCGAGCGCACCGACGAGCCGCGCATGGCCCTGGCTGCGTGCGTACTGGTTTAGCTCCTGGGCGATGGCCTGCTGCGCCGCTGCTTTGATGAAGTCCGGCGCGGCGAAATTGGGGAAGCCCTGCCCCAGGTTAACGGCGTTGTGCTGGTTTGCCAGCACCGTGAACTCGGCAAAGACCGTCGTGCCAAAACCGCGTACCCGCGTGGCCGGTTGAAAAGGGCGGGTGTTGGTGGCCCCGGTCGGTTGATTGTGCATGGACCCAGTCTCGTGCTGCGTTGGCGAATGGCTTGGCCGCGCCGCCATCCGTCCGCGCCGGTTCACCCAGGCGCGGACCGCGCCCATTATAGCCGATCCCGTCAGCGGTGGCTAGGTCGAGAATCGACCGCGTGCAGGGTTGGGGAGATGGCTCATGCGGCGTCGGGCGTGGTGTCTTCGCTGCGATTGACCAGGACCTTGTCGACGCGGCGACCGTCCATGTCCATGACCTCGAAACGCAGGTCGCGCCAGTGGAAGTGGTCGCCGGGCGCGGGGACCTGTCCCAGTCGCGCCATGACGAACCCGCCCACGGTCTGATAGTAGCCCTCCATGTCCTCGGGCGGGACGCCGATGTCGAGCATTTCCATAAAGTCTTCAATGCTAAAGAGACCGTCGATCAGCCAGGAGCCGTCTTCGCGCTGGATGGCTCCCGCGCCGGCCTGTTCGTCCGGTTCGGGGATGTCGCCCACGATGGCGGCGAGCACGTCGTCCACGGTGACCAGCCCCTCGACGCCGCCATATTCGTCGATGACGATGGCAAGCTTATGGTGGGTCTGTTTGAAGCGCTCCACCAGCGTCAGCGCGGGCATGCTTTCGGGCACGTAGAGCGCAGGGCGCAGGATCGCACGCAGGTCCAGCGGCTTGCCTTCCAACGCCTGCGCTAACAGGTCTTTGGCTAACACCACGCCCAAGACGTGGTCCATTTGGCCGTCGGCGACCGGGAACCGGGACCGTCCGCTTTCGATGATTTGGGCGCGCGTGAGTTCAGGCGGGTTGTTGACGTCCAGCCAGACCATCTCGGTGCGCGGGGTGATCAGCGCGCCCACTTTGCGGTCGGCCAGGCGAAAGACCTGATCCACGATCTCTTCTTCGCGCGCTTGAAAGACGCCCTGCTGCGTAGCTTCCGCCAGCAGCAGACGCACTTCTTCCTCCGTCACGTGGGGCGGAAGCGTCCCGGCGGCCCCGAAGAGGCGCAGCACCCACTCGGTCGAGGTGTTGAGCACGGACACGAGCGGGCTGGTGATGCGGGCCAGAATTTTGAGGCCGGGCGCGACCCGCACCGCCATCGCTTCGGCGTTGCGGAGCGCCAGCCGCTTGGGGGCCAACTCACCGATGACCAGCGACAGATAGGTGATGGTCACGACGACGATACCCACCGCGAGCGCGTCGGCGTATGCGGCCAGGAAGGGAATCTTGGCGATCCAGACGGCCAGCCAAGCGCCCAGCGTCGCGCCGCTGTACGTACCGGCGAGAATCCCGACGAGCGTGATGCCGATTTGGACGGTGGAGAGAAACTGACCGGGCGACGCGGCCAACTCCAATGCGATCTGCGCGCCGCGTTGGCCTTCTTCAGCCATTTGCTGCAAACGTGGCTTGCGCGCCGAAACGACCGCCAGTTCGGAGAGCGCCAACAGCCCGTTAAAGAGGATGAGCAAACCGAGGATAATGATTTCGGTGGTAATGGATTCCATCAGATGCGAACTGCCTTTGTGTTGGCCGGTGTGCGCGGCGCGGAATTGCACGGGCGCGTATCATGCCGGTTTGTCCCACGTCATGGTATCATGGATCGTCACAGACGCTTGGTGAGCCGCTAGGTGATCTGGGCTTCCGGCGAAAACCAGCGCCCGATCCTTGACAGCGGCGCATGAGCGTGCTAGATTCTGGACCAACCGAATGTATGTTGCGTTGATGGAGACGAGTAGACGCGGCCCCGGTGTACAGCGAGCCTGGGAAGGTGGAAGCCAGGCCAACCGTCCGTCGTCGAATATCCCTCCGGAGCAGCGATCCGAACAGGCGCAGGCCGCAAGTGGCCGGCGCTCCCAGTAGAGGTCGCCGGGGTTGTGACCCGTTATCGTCACGGTGGACTCAAGGCGGGAGTTGACCGGCTTGGCTGCACACAGAGGCGCTCGCACCGATCCATGGACCGGACGAGAACCGGGGTGGTACCGCGGACTATTCAGCCCGTCCCCGTTGGGGGATGGGCGTTTTTTTATTGGCCGTCCGCGGTGCGCGACGGCAACGGAGACATAACATGACAGGGCTACTGTACTACGAAGATGCTTATCTGCGCGAGTTTGACGCGACCGTGACCGCCGTCGAAATGGTGGACGGCCAGACGCGGTTCGCGCTGGACCGCACGGCGTTTTATCCCGGCGGCGGTGGTCAGCCCAATGACGAAGGCTGGATCGTGCTGGACGGCGTACGCGTCGGCGTGGTCAAGGTGGGCAAGGACGGTGGGGCGATCTGGCACACGCTGGCGGCGGACGCGCCCACGGTGGTCCCCGGCGCGCAGGTTCACGGCGAGTTGGACTGGGAGCGGCGCTATCTGCTCATGCGGACGCACACGGCCATGCACGTTCTGTGCGGCGTGGTCTGGCGCGATTACGCGGCGAGCGTCACCGGCGGCAATATGGACCCCGGCAAGGGGCGCATGGATTTTGAGTTTGCCTCGCTGACGCGCGACCTGATCGGCGAGATCGAGGCGAAGGTCAACGTCGAGGTCGCCGCGGCCCATCCGACGCGCAGCCAAATCCTGCCGCGCGACGAGGCGTTTCGCATTCCGGACTTGATTCGCACCAAGATCAATTTGCTGCCGCCCGGCATCGAGGAAGTGCGGACGGTGGAGTTGGTGGGGCTGGATTTGCAGGCCGACGGCGGGACGCACGTGGCGAATACGTCCGAGGTGGGCCGGGTGCGGGTGGTGGACTATAAGAGCAAAGGGGCGATCAACAAGCGGGTGTATATCGAACTGGGGTAGCGTGGGTCCATGCACTCATACACCAAGCAGCGGAATCACGGCATCCAAGACTGCTTGTAGGTCCATCGGTGAGGATGCCACGATCCGACCGTCGGCTAGGTGGCAATGGTGAGGAAAGGTCGCGACGTGGCGGTGGTGCGGGGCGTTATCCCAACGGCGCACGGCCTGGCCCTCAGGGGAGTGAAGGTGAAATCGGTATTTGAGCCGATGAATATCAGGCTCGGTAATCACGTACTCGGCAACATGTAGTATGTGACTCTTGACCAACACCAGATGGCCTTTGATGTAGCATTCCGTATCACCTGATTCCGTCATACCAAGGAGCGTGTCGAGTACGAACAGGTTCCTGGCAGCGACAGTGTTGAGCTGGAGGAAATAGGCGCTGGGAGTCAAATGGTGACCCTCGTCAGAATTTGGTACTGGCGGTCCCAATTGTCGAACCCACGCTTCGCTGCAAACCAGTCGAACCAATGCTCGTCGTCGCCCAACTCACCGCTTTCGAAGCGACGCATGAACTCGTCAGAGGCCATGTGGTATGCCTCCTCGAATCGCCGGCATTCTGCGAGGAAGTAGTCACGGCGGGCGCCTGCTTGTCCGGCCTGATGGCGGAGGGCATCGGCTACGGCGGCCGCGACTTCTGCTTCGGCAAAGCCGTTCGCTTGCACTTTTACGGAGATGTTCATTGATCCCTCCTATGAGGGGCGTTCAACCAGACCAGACGCAGCGCATTTGTTCGTCATTATAGGCCAGCCGATCTGATCGGGCAATGGCTTGTTGATCAGGAGAGGACTATGCACAAACACTTCAGGGATGTCAAGACTTCGGTCAATTACCCGGAGATGGAGGAGCAGATCCTCCAGTTGTGGCGCGGCCGCAACGTCTTTGCGCGCAGCATGAGCGAGCGCGCAGGCGGGCCGGAGTATGTCTTCCACGAAGGGCCGCCCACGGCCAATGGACGGCCGGGCATCCATCATGTGCTGTCGCGGTCGTTCAAAGACATCTTCCCGCGCTACAGGACCATGCAGGGCTACTATGTCCAGCGGCGTGGCGGCTGGGATACCCACGGCCTGCCGGTGGAGATCGAGGTCGAAAAGAAGCTGGGCCTGAACGGCAAGCCGCAGATCGAAGCCTTTGGCATCGCCGAGTTCAACAAGCTCTGTCGCGCGTCTGCGTCGGAGTATATCGCGGAGTGGGAACGGCTCACCGAGCGCATGGCCTTCTGGGTGGACCTGCCCACGGCCTATGTGACCTACAAAAACGACTACATCGAGTCGCTGTGGTGGATCCTCAAGCAGTTTTGGGAAAAGGACCTGCTTTATCAAGGCTACAAGGTCGTGCCCTATTGCCCGCGCTGCGGGACGCCGCTGAGCAGCCATGAGCTTTCCCTGGGCTATAAGGAAGGGACGGTTGACCCCAGCGTCTTTGTTAAGTTCGCCGTGGTGGGCAGGCCGGGCGAGTTCTTCCTAGTATGGACGACCACGCCGTGGACGCTGCCGGGCAATATGGCGCTGGCAATCGGGGCCAACATCGACTATGTGAAGGTGCGCGACGCGTCGGGCGCGGTGCTCTATCTGGCGGCGGCACTGGCCGAGACCGTGCTAGACCCCGGCTATGTCGTGCTGGAGCGCATGAAGGGCAGCGATCTGGAGGGTATGCACTATGAGCCGCTCTATCGCTTCCTGCCCTTCACCGGCGCGGCGCACTATGTCGTGGCCGCGAACTTCGTCAGCACGGAGGACGGGACGGGCATCGTCCACATCGCGCCCGCATTCGGCGCGGACGACATGGAGGTTGGCCGCAAGTTCGGACTGCCGCTGCTGATGACCGTGGACGCCGCGGGCAAGTTCCGCGACGAGGTCACCCCGTGGGCGGGCGTCTTTGTCAAGGACGCCGACCCGGCCATCGAACGGGAGCTGGCGGGCCGCGGGCTGCTCTACCGGACGGGCAAATATGAGCACACCTATCCGTTCTGCTGGCGCTGCGATTCGCCGCTGCTCTACTATGCCAAAGAAACCTGGTATGTGTGGACCAGCCGTCACAAAGACCGGCTGGTGGCGCTGAATCAGGAGATCAACTGGTATCCGGAGCACATCAAGGATGGGCGCTTCGGCAACTGGCTGGAAAACAATGTGGACTGGGCGTTTGGCCGTGACCGCTTCTGGGGGACGCCGCTGCCCATCTGGAAGAGCGACAAGCCCGGCTCCACCTACATGGAGTGCGTCGGCTCCATCGCCGAGTTGGAGGAGAAGGTCGGGCGCAAGCTGGTCGATGTGGACCTGCACCGGCCCTATGTGGACGGGCTGACCTGGCCCGCGCCCGACGGCGGCGTCATGCGTCGCGTCAGCGAGGTCGCCGATGTGTGGTTCGACTCCGGCTCCATGCCCGTCGCCCAGTGGCATTACCCGTTTGAGAATCATGCGGTGTGGGAGCGGCAGAAGCAGGCCGACTACATCTGTGAGGCCATCGACCAGACGCGCGGGTGGTTCTACACGCTGCACGCCGTGAGTACGCTGCTCTTTGACCGGACCGCGTTCAAGAATGTCGTCTGTCTGGGCCATATTCTGGCCGAAGACGGCTCCAAGATGAGCAAGTCGAAAGGCAATGTAGTCAACCCGTGGGATGTCTTCAACGTCCACGGCGCGGACGCGACGCGTTGGAACATGTACACCGCGGGGCCGCCGGGC
>CAYJQA010000267.1:0-7642 GCA_964372065.1 uncultured Litorilinea sp. | reverse complement strand
GATCGTGTGGGTGCAGGAGGGCCAGCGGCGCATCCCGGTACAATATGGGAAGCGCGTGCGGACCATGCGCGGCAATCGCATGATGATGGTGGGTGGTCAAAGCACCTACATCCCGCTGCGTGTGAACACAGCCGGGATGATCCCGTTGATCTTTGCGCAGAGTCTGTTGATTCTGCCCAGCACGATCGCCAGCTACTTCTTGGCGACGGCAGGGTGGGGCGGGTCGATTGCCAACTGGTTCTACAACGTCTTTAGTCCGACCAACTTCGGCTATTGGCTGTTGTACTTCCTGTTCACGGTGGCCTTTACCTACTTCTATACCGACGTCATGTTCCGCCAGCAGAACCTGCCGGAAACGCTGCAAAAGCAGGGCGGGTTTGTGCCGGGGATTCGTCCCGGCCCGCGCACCGAGAGCTATCTGAACGGTGTGCTGCAGCGCATCACGTTTGTGGGCGCGCTCTTCTTGGGGATCATCGCGGTGCTGCCCTATATCGTGGGCGTGGTCGCGGACAGCCTCTTTGGCGGGGCGGGTGTGCTGACCGGCTATCGGTCGCTGATTATCAGTAGCGCCGGGCTGCTCATCGTGGTCGGTGTGGTGCTGGACACCATGAAGCAGATCGAGGCCCAACTGCTGATGCGTAACTACGAAGGCTTCATCCGCTAACAGCCGCGTGGGGCTGCGCGGCCAAGCCTTCGTGGCGAGGTCGGCGCGGCCCGCCGGCTAGGCAAGGGAGAGCAGCGATGTCGCAGCGCACCTACCTGGTACTGTTGGGCGTGCCGGGGGCCGGGAAAGGCACCCAGGCCAAGCTGTTAGAGGAAACCCTGGGCATCCCACAGATCTCCACGGGCGACCTCTTTCGCTATAACCTGAAGAACCAGACCGAACTGGGGCTGATGGCAAAGAGCTTCATGGACCGGGGCGACCTCGTCCCGGACGAAGTGACCATTCGCATGGTGGAGGACCGCCTGCAGCGGCCCGATGTGGCGCAGGGGGCCATCTTTGACGGCTTTCCGCGCAACTTGCTGCAAGCGGTGGCGCTGGACCAACTGACCGCCGCGGACGGCGGCATCTACCGGGTGCCGCTGATCCACATCGACGACGATGAGGCCATGCGCCGCATCACGGGCCGCCGGTCCTGCCGGAGCTGCGGCGCGGTCTATCATGTGGAGTTCAACCCGCCCCAGGTCGCGGGGAAATGCGATGTGGACGGCGGCGAGCTGTATCAGCGCGACGACGACACGGCGGAGACAGTGCGTAACCGGCTGTATGTCTATTACAAGCAGACGTCGCCGCTGGTGGGGTACTATTTCGCCAAGGGGCTGTTGGTGGAGATCAACGGCGCCGAAGCCATTGACGTGGTGAAGGCGAAGGTATTGGAGGCAGTGCGCACGCCGGTCTAGCCGGTGTGCGTTTTGGAGAGGGCGGGGGGTCGTGAAAGATACTTTGAAGTCGGGGCCGCAGAAGTTTTTGCGGCGACAAATGAATCGTGCGATGCAGGACCGCAATCTGCCGGTGTTGAAAAGCCCGCGCGAGTTGCAGATCATGCGCGAGGCCGGGCGTATCGTGGCCCGTGTCCATGCGGCGCTCAAGGAGATGGTGCGGCCGGGCGTCAGCACGTGGGAACTGGACCAGGTTGCGCTGGAAGTCATCCAGAAGCACCAAGCGGTCTCGTCGTTTATCGGCTATCGCGGCTACCCGGCCCAAATCTGCACGAGCGTCAACGATGAACTGGTCCACGGGATTCCGAGCAAGGACCGGATTCTGCGCGACGGCGACATCATCAGCATTGATGTGGGGGTCCGTCATCGTGGGTTTGTGGGCGATAGCGGCTGGACCTATGCCGTCGGCGCGATTAGCGAGCAAGCGGCCGCGCTGATGCAGGTGACCGAGGCGAGCCTCTATGCCGGGATCAGCCAAGTCGTGGTGGGGAAGCGGATTGCGGATGTGAGCCGCGCCGTCCAGGCGGAAGTCGAGCGCCACGGGCTGCATGTGGTGCGCGAGTACACCGGGCACGGCGTTGGGCGGCAGATGCACGAGCCGCCGCAGGTGCTCAACTATGTGGGCGGCGACCCGGACGGCAACCTCGTGATGCAGCCGGGGCTGGTGATCGCCATCGAGCCGATGGTCCAGGTGGGCACGTGGCAGACACGCGTCCTGCGCAACGAATGGACCGTGGTGAGCAAGGATGGCAGCCTGGCTGCCCACTTTGAGCATACCGTTGCCGTGACGCATAACGGACCAGAGATTTTGACTTTACCTTGATATTATGGTAGTCTGGCTAAGTTGCGCCAGGACGAATTGGGAAGGGGTTTGCCGTTATGAAAGTTCGACATTCGGTCAAGCGCATGTGTGAGAATTGCAAGATGGTGAAGCGGCGCGGCGTGCTGTTTGTGCTGTGCACCAACCCGAAGCACAAGCAGCGCCAGGGCTAGGGCTGCGAGAGGAACAAAGGGATACACGATGGCACGTATCGCAGGTGTTGATATCCCACGTGACAAGCGCGTGGAGATCGCACTAACCTACATCTACGGGATTGGCCGCACGACCAGCCAAAAGATCCTGGAAGCGACGCAGATCAGCCCCGCCGTCCGAGTCCGCGACCTGGACGAAGCGGCCCTGACGCGTCTGCGCGAGTACATCGACCGCAACTATATGGTCGAGGGTGACTTGCGCCGCGAAGTCAACATGAACATTAAGCGGCTGATCGAGATCGGCAGCTATCGGGGTCTGCGTCACCGGCGCAACTTGCCGGTGCGCGGCCAGCGCACGCGCACCAATGCGCGCACCCGGCGCGGTACGCGGCGCACGGTGGCCGGCAAGCGCAAGGCCGGCAAGAAGTAGCCCCGCGGGTCGCAGCTAGTCCGTTGCGGGCGCTGCGACCGGCTGTGGAACTGTATAAGACGCCGGCGTCGCACCTAACGCCGGCGTTTCCATCAAGTTAGTATGCCCAGTAATGCACGGCGGAGTGTGAAGCGTCGTGCCAGTCGGCTCTAGGAATTAGGCAAGGAGGCCCCGTGGCTCGACCGCAACCGCAACGACGCCGCAGTGACCGGCGCGCCGTACGGCGTGAACGCAAGAATGTTCCGCACGGCCAGGTGCATATTCATGCATCGTTTAACAATACGATTATTACGATTACCGATCAGCAGGGTAACACGCTTTGTTGGGGCAGCAGCGGCAGCAGCGGGTTCAAGGGCAGCCGCAAGTCCACCCCGTTTGCCGCGCAGTTGGCGGCGCAGAGTGCAGCCCAGGCGGCGCGCAACGAGTTCAACGTGCGCGAGGTCGATGTGTTTGTGAAGGGGCCTGGCCCTGGCCGCGAAAGCTCGATTCGCTCCCTACAAGGGGCCGGGCTGGTCGTGCTGTCGATCACGGACATCACGCCGCTGCCGCACAACGGCTGTCGTCCGCCCAAGAAGCGGCGCGTCTAGCCGGCGCAGCGCGTTAGCGCTGCACGCTTGGCTCTCGTCACTTCGAGCAGGTCGCCGGGATGGGCTGCCTGCTCTGACAGCATTGGGGCCGACCAAAATTAGCAGGATTTGCTGGAGGAAAGATGGCAAATTATACGGAAGCGGTGTGCAAATTGTGCCGGCGGGAGGGGCAGAAGCTCTTCTTGAAAGGTGAGCGCTGCCTAAGCCCCAAGTGCGCGATTGAACGCCGCAACTACCCCCCGGGTGACCACGGCAAGAAGGCTACCTTCCGCCGCAAGGTCTCCGACTACGGGATGCAGTTGCGTGAGAAGCAGAAGGCGCGCCGGATCTACGGCGTGATGGAGCGGCAGTTCCGCCGCTATTTCCGCGAGGCGACGCGGCGCAAGGGTCTGACCGGCGCCATGCTCCTGAGCATTCTGGAGAGCCGCCTGGACAACGTGGTCTATCGTTTGGGGTTCGCCGACAGCCGTTCGCAGGCGCGCCAGTTGGTGCGTCACGGTCATTTCGACGTGAACGGCCGCAAGACGAACATTCCTTCGTTCATCGTGAGTGTGGGTGACGTGGTCACTGTGCGCGCGGGCAGCCAGAGCCGAGTCTACTTCAAGGACCGCGCACAGATCATGCAGAGCAGCCGGGTGCCGGGTTGGCTGGCGCTAAACTTGAACACCATGAGCGGTTCGATCCAGGCCGAGCCTGGCCGCGCGGATGTCGAGATCCCGCTGAACGAGCAACTCATTGTCGAGTATTACAGCCGCTAAGTCGTTGCGCCCAAAGGGGGCGCAGCCTGGGATGCACCATCACGCGCCGGCGAAGGGTTCGGCGCGTGTTAACCGTAGGGAGGGTTGCCCTTGTTGAACATGGTTCTACCCAAAATCGAGATCGAGGCCAGTTCGCGGAACTACGGCCATTTTGTGATCAGCCCGCTGGAAAGCGGCTATGGGATCACCCTGGGCAACGCCTTGCGCCGTGTCTTGTTGTCCAGTTTGCCCGGCGCGGCGATCACGTCCATCCGCTTGAGCGGCATTCATCATGAGTTCACGGCTGTTCCCCATGTGCGGGAAGACATGACCCGGCTCATCTTGAACGTCAAGCAGATCCGGCTGATCAGCCGCACCGAAGACCCGGTGCGGATCTATGTCGAGGTCAAGCATGAGGGTCCGGTGACGGCAGGCGACCTGATCTGCCCGCCGGAGGTGGAAATCGTCAATCCGGATCAGTATTTGCTGACCGCGGATTCGAACGATGTGGACCTGGATATCGAGATGGTGGTCGGCACGGGGCGCGGTTACAGCCCGGCTGAGGAACGCACCCGGTTGCCCCTGGGCGAGATTCCGGTGGACGCCATCTACAGCCCGGTCCGCAAGGCGGCCTATCGGGTGGAGCGCACCCGCATCGGCCAGCAGACCGACTATGACCGGCTGAACCTGGAGATTTGGACGGACGGGAGCATCGCGCCGGAAGACGCGCTGCGGGCGTCCGCCGAAATCTTGGTGCAGCATCTGACCCTCTTGGCCGGGGCCAAGGTGGTCGAGGTAGAAGAGCCGGAAGAAGAGGAAGAGGGCATCCCGGGGCGCATCTATGACGCGCCTATCGAGGAGCTTGAACTCACCGTGCGCGCCTACAACTGCCTCAAGCGGGCCGGGATTACCAAGGTCGGCGAGATTCTGCGCAAGATGGAAAAAGGCGAGGATGAGATGCTCGCCATTCGCAACTTCGGCAAGAAGTCGTTGGACGAACTGGTCGACAAGTTGCGCGAGAAGAATTATCTGAACGTGCCCGGCGTGGACCTGACTGCGTTCTTTGGCGGCGGCGACGGCGCCGGTGAAGAAGCCGAAGGCGAAGAACTGGCCGAGGAATTGGCCGGGGGCGAAGAGGACGAGGCCGGCAACGCCTGACCCGGTCGGGCGAAGGCCACGGATGCACAGCCGATGGCATACCCCAAGGGGTTTGCCCGCAGGCGATCTGAACTTATAGAAGCAGGAACCAAAGCTCATGCGACATCGAATTGTTGGGCGCATCCTAAGCCGCGATGCCGGTCACCGGAAGGCGCTATTCCGAAACCTGGTGCGCGAACTCTATCTGCACGGACGCATTACGACCACCGAGGCGAAGGCGCGTTCGATTCGCGCCGACGCCGAAAAGCTGATCTCCAAGGCCAAGCGCGGTCTGGCGGAGGGCGGCAATCGGGTGCACGCGCAGCGGATGGTCAATGCCTATCTGAACGATAAGGCGATTTCGCACAAACTCTTTGTCGAGATCGCGCCGCGCTACACCAATCGCCCCGGCGGGTACACCCGCATGGTCAAGCTTGGCAAGCGTTTGGGTGATGCCGCCGACATGGCGGTCTTGGAGCTGGTCGAGGGTGAAGCCGCCGCGAGCGACTAGCCGCCCGCGCGGCGCTGGGGCGGCGTGACAGGCCCGCTGCGGACCGTGGTTGGTCTGGTCGCCTATGATGGCGCCGCCTATCACGGCTTCCAGGTGCAGGCCGGTGTGCCCACTGTGCAAGGCGCGTTGGAGGCCGGGCTGGCCGCGTTCACGACCCTTGAGGGGCGCGTGGCGGGGGCGGGACGCACGGATACGGGCGTTCACGCCGTGGGCCAGGTGGCGGCGGCAACGGTGGCGTGGGGACATGCCATCGCCAAGCTGCAAGACGCCTGGAACGCGCATCTGCCCCGCACGATTGCGGTGCGCCGGCTGGCGGCGGCCCCGGTGGGGTTTCACCCCCGCTTTAGCGCCTTGTGGCGGACGTATCGCTACACCGTCGTCGAGGCGGGGGGCGATACGCTGGGACGGTCGCCGTTGACGGATCGGTACGCGTGGAGCGTGCCCCGGCGGTTGGACTTGGACGCCATGAACGCCGCGGCGCAGACCGCGGTCGGCGAGTATGATTTCGCCGCCTTTGGTCAAGCGACGCAGGGCGAGAGCACGGTGCGCTGTGTGCGGGAAGCCCACTGGCAGGTTGTGACCACGTCACTGCCGGAGCTGGGCGAGCCGCAGGGCCGCCGATTGGTCTTTACGATTGCGGCCAATGGCTTTCTACGCACCATGGTGCGTTACCTGGTCGGCAGTCTGGTGACAGTCGGCGAGGGGCGCTGGACGCCCGGTGACTTGGTGGCGGTGCGCACGTCGTTGGACCGCCGCCGCACCGCCCCGCCGGCGCCGCCACACGGCCTGGTGTTGGAGCAAGTGGTCTATCCTGACCACCTGGACCCCTGGCGCACAGGGGAATGAGTGTAAATGCCGCGCCAACGTTGGCTTGGCGCTCGGAACAAATGGGTGTTCGAAACCCTGGGAAAGAGGAGTTAGCAGCGTGAAGGCAACCATCAGTCTTAGCGCCGAAGAAGCCAAGGCCGCCCGCGAGTGGTGGGTCGTCGATGCCGCAGGGCAGACGCTGGGCCGGTTTGCTTCGGAGATCGCCAAGGTTCTGCGCGGCAAGCACAAGCCGACCTTTAGCCCGCACGTGGACGGCGGCGACTTCGTGATCGTGGTCAATTGCGAGAAGGTAGCCGTCACCGGCGACAAGCTGGATACGATGCGCTATTATCGCCATTCGCGCCATCCCGGTGGGCTGAAGAGCCGTTCCTTACGTGAACAGCTCCAGGCTTTCCCGGACCGTGTGATCTTTGAGGCGGTGAAGGGCATGATGCCCAAGACTCGTTTGGGCCGGGCGCAAATGAAGAAGCTGCGCATCTATGCCGGTAACGAGCACCCGCACGAGGCGCAGCAGCCCAAGGCCCTGGAAATCTAGTCTTTGCTCTGTCTGAGCGCAGGGCCGGTCCGCTGTGACCAGGTCCGCACTCACAGCAATCGCAGTTCAGGAGAATCAGCATGGCGGAGTATGTGGAAGCAATCGGACGCCGCAAGACGTCGACCGCACGCGTGCGTCTCTACCCGGGCACGGGTGAGATCGTGGTCAACGACAAGCCCATGGCCGAGTATTTTGGCCGGGACTTGGACCGCATGATCCTGCGCCAACCGTTGTCCTTGACCGGCACGGAAGCGACGTACAACATCAGCGTGCACGTGAACGGCGGCGGCGAAGGCGGCCAGGCCGGTGCGGTGCGCCTGGGCATCTCGCGCGCCTTGAACAAGATCGACGCCAATATGCGTCCTGTGCTCAAGGCCGCCGGTTTCCTGACCCGCGATGCGCGGGCCAAGGAACGCAAGAAGCCCGGTCTCAAGCGCGCCCGTAAGGCCCCGCAGTACACGAAGC
>CAYJQA010000266.1:0-7655 GCA_964372065.1 uncultured Litorilinea sp. | reverse complement strand
TATGGCGCAACGGCCATCAATCCGTATCTGGCCTATGAGACGCTGGAGCAGTTGATCGCCGACGGGATGCTGCCGGGGGTGGACCTAAAGGCCGCGATCTACAAGTTCAATAAGGCCGCGGTCAAGGGTGTGGTCAAGACCATCTCCAAGATGGGCATCTCCACGATCCAAAGCTACTGCGGCGCGCAGATCTTCGAGGCGCTGGGGCTGAGCCAGGCGTTTGTGGACAAGTACTTCACCTGGACGCCCACCCGGATCGAAGGCATCGGGCTGGCCGAGGTCTATGACGAGGTGATGCGCCGTCACCGTATCGCCTACCCGGAGCGCCCGCTGAACGGGCATGTCCTGCCCGCGGGCGGCGAGTACCAATGGCGCAACGACGGTGAGCGCCACCTGTTCAATCCACAGACGATTCACTATCTCCAGCAGGCGGTGCGCACCGGCAATTATGCCACCTTCAAGCGTTACTCGGCGCTGGTGGACGACCAGACGCGCGAGGCGACCACGCTGCGCGGGCTGCTGGAATTTCGGCTGGCAGACGAACCCATCCCGCTGGACGAGGTGGAGCCGGTAGAGTCCATCGTCAAGCGTTTCAAGTCGGGGGCCATGTCCTACGGCTCCATCTCCAAGGAGGCGCACGAGGCCATCGCCATCGCCATGAACCGCATCGGCGGCCGGAGCAACACCGGTGAGGGCGGCGAAGACCCGGCCCGCTACCGGCCCGATGCCAACGGTGACAGCCGCAACAGCGCGATCAAGCAGGTGGCGTCGGGACGCTTTGGCGTCACCAGCGAGTATTTGGTGAACGCGCGCGAGCTCCAGATCAAGATGGCGCAGGGGGCCAAGCCCGGCGAAGGCGGGCAACTGCCGGGGCGCAAGGTCTATCCGTGGATCGCCAAGGTGCGCTACTCGACGCCCGGCGTGGGGCTGATCTCGCCACCCCCGCACCACGACATTTATTCGATTGAAGACCTGGCCGAGTTGATCCACGATCTCAAGAACGCCAACCACCATGCGCGCATCAATGTCAAGTTGGTGGCCGAGGTGGGCGTGGGGACCATCGCGGCGGGTGTGGCTAAGGGTCATGCCGACGTGATTCTGATCAGCGGCCATGATGGCGGCACGGGCGCTTCGCCCCAGACCGCCATCAAGTATGCCGGTTTGCCGTGGGAACTGGGCGTAGCCGAGACACATCAGACGTTGGTGGTCAACGACCTGCGCAGCCGGGTCGTGGTGGAGACGGATGGGCAACTCAAGACGGGGCGCGATCTGGCCGTGGCCGCGCTATTGGGGGCCGAGGAATACGGCTTTGCCACCACGCCGCTGGTGTCGCTGGGCTGCATTATGATGCGCGTCTGCCATCTGGACACCTGTCCGGTGGGCGTGGCGACGCAGAACCCGGAACTGCGCAAGAAGTTTGCGGGCGACCCGCAGCATGTGGTCAACTTCATGTACTTTATTGCCCAAGAGTTGCGCGAGTGGATGGCAAAGTTGGGCTTCCGCACCGTCAATGAGATGATCGGCCGTGTGGACAAGTTGGAGCCGCGCCAGGCGATCGATCACTTTAAGGCGAAGGGGCTGGACTTTAGCAAGATGCTCTACATGCCGGACGCGCCGGCCAGTGTGGGCCGCTACTGCCAGATTCCCCAGGACCACGGCTTGGAGCAGGCGATGGACAACCAACTCCTGCTGGAACTGTGTGCGCCTGCGTTGGAGCAGGGCAAGCGCGTGGCCGCGACGCTGCCCATCCGCAATACAAACCGGGTAGTGGGCACGATCCTGGGCAGCGAGATCACGCGACGCTATGGCTTCGACGGGCTGCCGGAAGACACGGTCGAACTGCACTTCCAGGGGTCGGCGGGGCAGAGCTTTGGGGCCTTTGTCCCCCGCGGGCTGACGCTGGAACTGGAAGGGGACGCCAACGACTACTTCGGCAAGGGGCTGTCCGGCGGCAAGCTGATCGCGTATCCGCCGGCGGGTTCGACCTTCCGCGCCGAGGAGAACATCATCATCGGCAATGTGGCCCTTTATGGCGCGACCGCGGGCCAAGCCTATATCCGCGGCATGGCCGGCGAGCGGTTCGCTGTGCGCAACTCCGGCGTCCACACGGTGGTCGAGGGCGTGGGCGATCACGGCTGCGAGTATATGACGGGTGGCCGCGTCGTCGTGCTGGGCAAGACCGGGCGGAACTTTGCGGCAGGCATGTCGGGCGGCATCGCCTATGTCTGGAGCGCCGACGGCGGTTTTGCCAACCGCTGCAACTTCGAGATGGTGGACCTGGAGCGCCTGGAAGACCCCGCGGAGATCGAAGAAGTGCGGGCGCTCATCCAAAACCATGTGGAGTATACCGCCAGCCCGGTCGGCCAGGCGGTGTTGGCGGATTGGCCCGCCGCTGCCGGCCAGTTTGCCAAGGTCATGCCGCGCGACTACAAGCGCATGGTAGAAGCGTTTGCGCGCGTGACAGCCGAAGGGTTGACCGGCGATGAGGCGGCGATGGCGGCGTTCGAGCTGAATAAGAACGATACGGCGCGCGTGAGCGGCAACTGAGCGATTTTTCGGGGGCATTCGTGCCCCTCATTATCATCCGACCATACCTTACATCGATGCAAAAATCGGAAGGATAGTTTTACGATGTCAACTTTACTCATGGGTGACATAGCTACCCAGGCGGTGGATATGCGCGACCACAACCCGCTGCACATTGCCCAGCAGCAACTGGATCGGGTCGCGGAACGGATGCACCTGGACCATCATATTCACATGCGGCTGCGCCAGCCGAAGCGGGCGCTGGAGGTGGCGGTCCCCACACGCATGGACGACGGCGGTATTCGCGTCTTCACGGGCTATCGCGTCCAGCACAGCTTGGACCGGGGGCCGGCGAAGGGCGGTATCCGCTATCACCAGGACGTCACCCTCGACGAAGTCAAAGCCCTGTCCATGTGGATGACCTGGAAGTGCGCGGTGGTGGGCATCCCGTACGGCGGCGCCAAAGGCGGCATCTCGGTGAACCCCAAGGAACTATCCCTGGGGGAGCTTGAGCGCATGACGCGGAGTTTTGCCGTCGAGATCGCGCCCGTGATCGGCCCGGAAGTGGACATTCCGGCGCCGGACGTGAACACCACGCCGCAGATCATGGGCTGGTTCATGGACGCCTATTCCAATCTGGTCGGCCACCGGGTTCCTGCCATCGTGACCGGCAAACCGCTGGAAGTGGGCGGTTCGTTGGGACGCACGGAGGCGACGGGACGCGGGCTGATGATCGCGGTGCGGGAAGTGGCGAAACTCATGCCCCTAAGCCTAACCGGCGCGCCCGTTGTGATCCAAGGGTTCGGCAATGTGGGACGGTATGCGGCGGCGCTACTCGAGGAAGAATGCGGCACACGCACGGTCGCCGTGAGCGATTCCAGGGGCGCGGTCTATAATCCGCGTGGGCTGAATGTTCGCGAGTTGGTCCAGATCAAGAAGGCAGGCGGTAGCGTCGTGGACTATCGCGACGCCGAGCAGATCACCAATGCCGAGCTGCTGGAACTGCCCTGCACCGTACTGGTGCCGGCCGCGCTGGAGAGCCAGATCACCGAAGAGAACGCCGATCGCATCCAGGCCAAGCTGATTGCCGAGGGGGCCAACGGCCCCACGACGCCCGCCGCGGATGCCATCCTCTACAATCGGGGGATCATCAACATACCGGACATCTTGGCCAACGCCGGCGGTGTCACGGTTTCGTATTTCGAGTGGTTGCAGGGGATGCGCCATGAGTATTGGTCGCTGGAAGAGGTCAACCAGCGGCTGGAGGCGGTGATGAGTCGCGCCGTCGCGCAAGTCTGGCGCACCTTTGATGAAAACGAGCAAACTGATATGCGTCTGGCGGCCTATATGGTGGCAGTCCGCCGGGTCGCCGACGCAATCCGCGTAAGTGGTTGCGCCTAGCACTTAGAATTAGGGGACACGACGCCGATGGGCAAACCGACAGGGTTCATGGAAATCGCACGTGAACAACCGGCGGAACGAGATCCGCTGCAGCGGGTCCACGACTGGGATGAGTATCATCTGCACCTAAGCGATGCCAACTTGCAGCAGCAGGGTGCGCGCTGCATGGATTGTGGCGTGCCATTTTGCCACACCGGCAAGCTGATCAATGGGATGGCGTCGGGCTGCCCCATCAATAACCTGATCCCCGAATGGAACGACTTGGTCTACCGCGGCCAATGGCAGGAGGCGCTGGACCGGCTGCACAAGACCAATAACTTCCCGGAGTTCACCGGCCGCGTCTGTCCGGCCCCGTGCGAAGGCGCGTGTACGTTGGGCATCATCGATCCGCCGGTGACGATCAAAAACATCGAGGCGTCGATCATCGACAAGGGGTGGGAAGAGGGGTGGATCACGCCGCAGCCGCCGGCCAAGCGTACCGGGAAGAAGGTCGCGGTGGTCGGGTCGGGACCGTCCGGGCTGTCGTGCGCGGCCCAACTCAACGCCGCCGGGCATCTGGTGACGGTCTTTGAGCGCGCCGACCGCATCGGCGGGCTGCTCATGTACGGCATTCCCAACATGAAGCTGGACAAGCGGATTGTCCAACGGCGGATCGACTTGATGGCCGCCGAAGGGGTCACCTTTGTGACCAACTGCGCGATCGGCAAAGATATGCCCGCCCAACGGCTGCGCGACGAATTCGACGCCATCGTGCTGTGCTGCGGCGCAACCAAGCCGCGCGACCTGACCATCGAGGGCCGCCAGCTCAAAGGTATTCACTTTGCCATGGAGTTCTTGCACGGCAATACGAAGCACCTGTTGGACAGCCACAAGGGCAATCCGCAGAACGGGACGGGCGGGCCGGGCATTACGGCCGCGGGCAAGGATGTGATCGTCATCGGCGGCGGCGACACCGGCACCGACTGTGTCGGGACGTCCATGCGCCACGGCTGCAATTCCTTGAGTCAGTTCGAGATTCTGCCCAAGCCGCCCATGCAGCGGGCCGCCGACAATCCGTGGCCCGAATGGCCTAAGGTCTTCAAGCTGGACTATGGGCAGGCCGAAGCGGCGGCGCGCTTTGGCGACGACCCGCGCACCTATCTCATCTCCACCCAACGCTTTGTGGGCGACGACGAAGGCCGCGTGAAGGAACTGCACACGGTCGAGATCGAGTGGGTGAAGGACGCCAACGGACGGTTCGCACCGCGCGAGATTCCGGGGAGCGAAAAGGTCTGGCCCGCGCAACTGGTGCTGTTGGCGCTGGGTTTTCTCGGACCCGAAGACACGATCATCGAGCAGTTGGGCGTGGAGCGCGACCCGCGCTCTAATGTCAAGGCCGAGCACGACCAGTACCACACGAGCGTGGAAGGCATCTTCGCAGCCGGGGACATGCGGCGCGGCCAGAGCCTGGTCGTGTGGGCGATCAACGAGGGCCGCGGCGCGGCGCGGGAGTGTGACCGCTGGCTGATGGGCGAGACGCTGCTGCCGTAGGGGTGCGTGACGCCAAGTATCCACTGACCTGCGGGGAGCGTCTGCTCACCCGCAGGTTTCTTTTGTTGGCAGAGGGGAGGGTCGGTATGCGTGTCAAGACCGCGGCACAGCTCGGTATGCTTTCCGGTGTGCTCTTCTTCATCCTCCTGTTCGTCTTTGGTCGATTGACGCCGGGCTACAGCCAGAGTATGGATGCCGTCAGCACACTCGGTATGGCCGGCGCACCGATGGCATTGGCATGGAATGTCGGCGGTTTCGGCGTTGTCGGTGCGCTGGCGATGTTGGCGGCGCTGGGTCTCAATAAGGAGTTTCGGCGCTGTGGCATGGGCCTGGCTGTGCCACTCCTGGCGGACCTGGCTGCGGTAGCCTGGTGGCTGCTGGGTGTGTTTCCTGCTGCGCCGGACTTTGCCCCTTCCACGTCCACTACCCTGCACTATACGTTGGTCCTCGTCAATCTCCTGGCTTTTGCCGGCGCGGCGCTGCTGTGGCCGTTTGTAACGCGGAGCGAGGCCTACTGGCGCAGATTTGCTTCCACGTCGGTGGCGTTGGGGGTGGTTGCGCTGGGCAGCTTCCTGCTGCCGCCCACGTATGTGGCGCCGGGAGTCAGCCAGCGACTGGGGATCGGGGCGTATTTCGTGTGGGTGGTGCTGGTATCCTGGCAACTGCAGCAGGCGGTCGGGCGCGCACAGCCACGTTAGCCGAAGGCCAGCCGCCGCGCGGCCGCGCCCGCGATCACCAGGTAGATGAGGCCGGGCAGGAAATACCAGAACATGAAGGTTTCGAGGTAGACCGGGGCGATGCGCTGGCGCAATAGCTGGTGCAGGCCCAGGTAGAGCAGCGGCCACACGACCAGGGCGACAAGCCGGCCCCAGTTCGTCGCGGCGCGCGGATTGCGCCGCGCGACGGGCATCCGTTGGACGAGCTTGATCAACGCCGCAGTGAGCGCGCCCAGACAGGCCGCGGGAATCGCCATGAGGATGCCCCAGACCGCGGCCAAATAGATGAGCGTCACGCCGAGCGCGAGCGTGGTGGACCACGCGTCCGCCGGCGCGGCCTGGGCTACGCTGATGGCGGCGCGGACTACAGTGTAGACGCTAAAGACCGCGGCATAGCTGAACGATGTCTGTGCGCCCGTAATCGCGCCCTGGCGTACGACAACCCCCCAACTCGGTGTGGCGGCTGGTTGCATGGCGCTACTCCCGGTGGCCTTCGGCGGCGTCTTTGACGCCCATCATCATGCCGATTTCCATGACTAGATGGGCCGGCTCAAAGATGGTGAAGTAGTAAAGGGCATCCAGCGGGCCGGTGATGGGCATGGATGGATAGCGGACGATCAGCCGCGTGGTGTCGTCGTCGATGTCCTTGAGAAAGAAGGTCCACCCGTCCATGGCCAGGGCGCGCTGGGGGGTGACGACGTTGATCTCGGCGTAGAGACCGTCGCGCTGATAGTAGACGCGGTCGCCGGGCGTGGGCCATTGCCATTCCGGCACAATAACTTTGGCGTTACGCATGTCAGCGGCGAAAAGGTTTTCCAGCCAGTCGAAACTGTAGAAGCCGCCGCGATTCTGGCCGATCTGCGCCAGCCAGGGCCACACCGCGGCGGCGGGCGCGTCGATGGTCAAGGCGCGCGTCGAGACGACCTGATTGGGCTGGATGTCGATGTCGCCGGGCAGGGCCATTGTCAGTTCGTCGGCGGTCGCGCCCCACTGCATGGCATAGGGCCGCACGACTGTCACATAGAGCACGGCCGCCAGCAGAGAGATGGCGATCAAACCACGCCAATACCACCGCATAGGCTACTCCTTCGCTTGCGTTCGCACAAGATCAAGTTTCGCCTATTCCGGCGCAGGGGGCAAGCCGCGGGCGGTCCTGTTTGCGGGCCATTGCCCTTGTGGGGCCGCGGCTTGGCTTGGCGCGCGGCCATGACGTATAATGGCGGTACGACGCCGATTGTTGTTGCCCCAGGCGCACTGCGCGCCACACCTCTCGCTATGCGGATGCCCGCCATCCTGCCACGGTCGCTAGCCGCCGCTCCACCCAGCACAGAAAGGAAGTGCTCCCTTGCCGCAAGAACCCAAAGTGCGTGTCTTGGTCACGGGGATGAGTGGCCTGATCGGGAGCAGCCTGTATGAGATGCGCCGCGCCCAATATGCCTGGTCGGCGCTGAACCGGCGGGCCGTGGCGGGCGTGCCTACCAC
>CAYJQA010000265.1:0-7667 GCA_964372065.1 uncultured Litorilinea sp. | reverse complement strand
ACCACATCCTGGGTGAGGTAGGTCTCGTAGTCGCCGATGATCGCAGAACTCCGGAAATTGCTGCCCCCCAGGCTGTCCGTGCCGTCGGGGATGACCACGATCATCTCCCGGATCTCGCCCTTGCGCAGGAGTGTTCCCATGATGGACGCGAACCTTCCCGTATCGTCATCCGGGGCGCCGGCGAACCATGGCATCACATAGACCACGGGATAGCGCGCGTCACTGTTGGCGTAGCTCGGCGGCAGCAGCACGTTAACGGTGCGCTCGGCCGGATCGCCAAGCAGGTTGCCCGCTAGGGCTGGACTGCTGATCCTCTCGGTAATCACCTCCATCTTTGCGTCGGGGATGGGGGCGAACGTGGCGGTAGGCGCGGGAATGTCCGTGAGCGCAGGGGGCACCGTAGGCGCAGCTTGCGGAACCGGGGCCTGAATCGGCTGGCAGGCGCCGGCCAACAACAAGATAAGCAGCAAGACACTGAGTATTCGTGCGCTGTTTTTCATCTTTATTGCTCCTTTCGGTCATGACTGACCGAATGACCTGCATGTACTATGTTCGCTGATTGCCTTACTCACCCCCATCTGCGAGCCAATGTAGAATCCTGTTTGCATCTGAGGCGTCGTCAATAACACTGGCCGCAGGGCACTTCGGACAACTGGCCGATGCAGCCGTCGCTGCACTCCCAGATCTGCCCCGCGGGCTGATTGGCGATGTCCACGTATTCCCAGGCGCACGCCTTGGGGCAGAAGAGCAATTCCCAAAAGGTGGTCGCGCTGCTGCCCGCTTCGGCGACGCCCTCGGCTTCAGGGCTTTGCGTGGGGCTACGAGAAGGCGCGATATAGGCCGGACCCTCGCGCACGACCTCTACCTGCATGGTCCCTAGCATCTGCTCATAGACGGTGTTGGCGAAGCGCCACTGCGCGGCTTCGGCCTGGAAGCCCAACGCCATCAGCGTCCCGCGCGGCATTTGCTCCACATACGGCATGGTGGTGACCATGACCAGATAGGTGGCATAGAACTGGCGGTCACCCTCCCACCAGGTGGCCGACCAGATGCGCGCATTGGGGACGCCGGGCACCGGGCGGCGCATGAACTCCTCAAAGTCACTGGACCGGGCCGCTTGGTCCTGGCCGACGGCGTTGAGGTACTGATCCACATCACCTACGTCCATGGGTGTTCCCATAGGCGTCCAGGCCGACGGCGCGATCAGCACACGGATGTCGTCGGCGGGGCTGGTGAAGATGGCCGCCAACCAGCGTTGCGAGTTGGCCGGGATGGTCTCGGCGTACCAGTCTCCGGGATAGCCGATGCCCCAGATGCGGGTCTCGCCCGCGGTCTGCCCACAGCAGAGAAACTCGGTGATGTCCGCCTGGCGCGGGGTCGGCGTGGGCAGCGGGCGCGGCGTGCGCGTGGGCCGCGGGGCCGCGGTCGGCGTGTGCGCGGGTCGTGGGACCACGGTGGGCGCACGCGTGGGTCGCGGCGCGGCGGTCGGCTCCACCGCAGGCGTGATCACGGGGTCGGGAGTCTCTTCATCGTCGCCGCGAATGGCCCACAGCACTTGGACCTGTACGTTGACGTCGCGGACGTCATCCACTACCGCACCGTCGCAGTCGTCGGCGCGCAGGTCATAGTGACCTGGCGCGATCTGGAAGGCGCGCTCCTCGTCGGGCGGGATGGTCTCCTCCTCGCCCAACCGGTCATCGCCCCAGTCATCCGCGTCCGTCGGCGAAATATAGACATAGCAGATGTGGCCGGCGGTGGCGTTGTGCAGGATGATTTCGGCCTCTTCCAGCGGGAGCGTGTCCGGCAGGGGCGGCGAGAGGGTGAGGCTGGACAACTCGGCGCGGCGCAAGAGGGCGCTCTTTTGGAGAAACAGGCCGGTGGTCGCCTTGGTGGTGGCAAAGCGTCCGGTCGTCCACAGACCCCACTGGTCCGGTACGGCCGCGGCGGGCGACACGGGTTCTGCGCCGATGCGGATGGTGTAGGCCGTCGCCGGGGACGCGGCCGCAGGCGCGCCCGCGCCCGGAGGGCTCCCGCCGCCGGTGGGTGACAGCGCGACCGGCGCACACGTGGCAAGCAACAGACAAAGCGCCGTCAGACCGCCCAACCGCGATCTACGACGCGCCCACCGCGCAAGTTGTGGTTGCATCGGAGCCTCCTTGCTCCCGGATATCGGCGTAAGAACGCGCGCAGGACCGCTAGTAGCAGCGACCGCAGGCGCGGGGGGACGCCAACCCGGCGCAGCCGTCGCTGCACACCCAGCCGTCACCATTGGGCCGCTCGACCGTATCCATCACTTCCCATTGGCACGCGACCGGACAGAAGAGCGGCTTCCAGAAGGTCACTGCCGTGGCCGCGGCGCGGGCCATCTCCAGTTCCTGCGGTTCGTCGGCGGGACCGGGGTGCAAGTTGCCCTCCGCGCCGGGGATGCTGGATGTAATCTGAAGCGTGAACATCATCTGCCGGAAGAGTTCGGCACTCTCGGCCCATTTGGCGGCTTCGGCCTGTACGCCGATGATCGTGACCATGGCGACCGCCCCACCTTCCCGATGCGGAACGGGCGTCACGATATAGAGCGTGCTGTCATAGTATCGGTTGTCTTTGTAATGCCAGGTGACGGAGCTGATGCGTGCATTGGGCACGCCCGGCACGCCGCGGCGCATGAATTCCGTATAGTCCAGGTCCAGTTCGCTGGGCTGTTGCATTTGGGCGTCGAGGTAAGCGTCCACCGTATCCACGTTGAGCGGCGTGTCGCGCGGCACCCAGCCCAGCGGACCGACGACGATCGCCGCGCGGCCGTCCGGGCGGAAGAACTGGGCGAGCACAAAGTCGTCGGGTTCACCCGTCAACTCAACCTCCCACCCGGTGGGGTAACTGATCCCCCAGCGAAAGGAATCGCCCGCGACGATGCCGCAGCATAGAAACTCGGTGAATGCGTAGGCGACCGCCGTCGGTTGGGGCGTGCGCAGCGGTTCGGGCACACGGGTCGGCGCGGGCGTCGCCTTCGGGGTGCGCTGTGGGGTCGGGCGGACCGGCGCGGCTGTCGCCACCGGCAGCGGCTTCTCCTGGTAGCTGACCAGCCAGCAGATCGCGCCGCGCACATTCACATCCCGCAGTTCGCCGACGACGGCATGGTTGCAGTCGTCGACGCGCAGATCGTACCGCCCGCGCGGCAGTTCAAAGAGCCGGTCGTGCCCGGACAGGATGATCTCGCCGGCCCCAAGCCAGTCTTCGCCCCAGACATCGCTGGAGGCAGGCGAGAGATAGACAAAGCAAATGTCGACGTCGGTTTCGTTGCGGACGGTCAACTCGGCAATGTTGGTCGCCGCGGCCGGCGCACCGGCGCGGCGCGTTTCCTGGAGACAGGCGTAGTCAGGGGCAGCGGGGACGATCGTGGTTTTCTGCAGGAACAGCGGAATGTCCGGCTTGCCGGCAACCGGCGCGGCCGGTTGGTCAAACGGGTCAGGGACCTCGCCCGCATCCGGCCCGCCGGTCGCCGCCATCTGCGCGGCGCGCGGGAACAGAGGAGCCGTGGCGTTCGGGGCGACAATCGGCGCACAGGCCGTCAACAATAGGCACGCGACAACAAGCCCACAGACGGACCAGCTTGTCTGTGGGCCACGGCGAGAGTGTGGTGACACGGGGCCTCCTTGCCCCGCCACCCCCTAGCGCGGCAACAGCGGTCCCGGTCGACAGCCGGGGTCCGGTCCCGGGGCAAACAAGGCGACCGCACAGGTGACCGCACGCTTGATGTCGTTAGAAGTGGGGGTCGCGTCGCTCGCGCTCATGTTCATGCTCACGGCGGGCAGGACGCGAATCTCGAGGATCAAGGCGGCGATCAGCGCGATCAGGCCGGCGACCAGCAACACCAACAGCCGGCGCCACCGGCGGAAACGGTGGACCGTATGACCATCGGCGGACCGCTGGACGGAAGGGTGGTGGAAGGACGGATAACCGGAAACAGACATGCCTGCGCCCATCCTTTCGACGTGCAGCACATGCACTGGCGCATCCCCAAGCAAGTGGATAAGGGCAAGAGGATGAAGAAAAGGACGAGTGCGGACGCCGGTGTATGTGCAGGGGTACGATGATCCGCTGTATTTCCGAGAGCTAAGGCTGATTCAATTATATAGCAGTTTTGGGCAGATCGCGCAAGGGGAATTTTTGGACGGCAGGCGCGGCAAAGCCGGATCGTCGCGCCGCCGGGCGCGGCGGTCCGGCAACCCGGCGCAAAGACTTAGGCGAGACCGGCCAGGCGGGCGACGGTCGCCGTGAGGAAGGTCACCAAGAAGGCCAGGCCCAACGGCAGCAGCGTCGCCACCGTGGTCCATTTCAGGTTCTTGGTCTCGTTCCAGATGGTCATAATGGTCGTGCTGCACGGGTTGTGCAGCAGGCTAAAGAGCATCAGATTGACGCCCGTCAAGAGCGTCCACCCGCCGACCTGGGTCAGCACCGTATGCACCTGGGCGCTGTCCAACTCCAGCATGACGCCCGCCTGCGCGCCCGCGATGTTGCGGCCCAAGGTGAGGGTGAGCATGAGAATCGTCGGGATGATGATCTCGTTGGCCGGGATGGCGACAATATAGGCGACCAGGATCACGCCGTTGAGACCCAGCAGCAGCCCGAACGGGTTGAGCCAGTTGACCATATGGCCGGCGATGCTCATGTCGCCAACCATGATGTTGCTGCTCAGCCAGATCACCGCGCCCGCGGGCGCCGCCATGACCACCGCGCGCCACAGCACGATCACGGTGCGGTCGATCTGCGATGTGTAGAGCGTGCGCCAGATCTGTGGCGGGCGATAGGGCGGCAGTTCCAGGCTGTAGACCGACGCCACACCCTTGAGCCACGTCTTGGACAGCGCCCAGGAGACCAGCAGCGTCACCACAATCCCCAATGCGGCGATGGCGACCACGCTCGCCGCGGCCAGCGTGCTGGCCAGCGCGGGCGGCATGATCGCGCCCACAAAGATGGTCCCCATGAGGATGAGCGTCGGCCAGCGCCCGTTGCAGATGCTAAAGTTGTTGGTGATGATGGCGATCAACCGTTCGCGCGGGCTGTCGATGATGCGCGTGGCGACCACGCCCGCCGCGTTGCAGCCAAAGCCCATCATCATGGAAAGCGACTGCTTGCCGTGGGCGCCCGCCTTGGCAAAGAGCCGGTCCAAATTAAAGGCGACGCGCGGGAGATAGCCGAAGTCTTCCAGGAGCGTAAAGAGCGGGAAGAAGATCGCCATGGGCGGCAGCATGACCGCGATGACCCAGGCCGTTGCCATGTAGATGCCGTCGATGAGCAGGCCGGAGAGCCAGGCCGGGGCGTGCAGCGCGGCCGCGCCCAGGTGCAGCCAGTTGTAGACGGTCCCCAACAGGAAGTCGGCCAGCAGGCCCGAAGGGACATTGGCCCCGGTGATGGTGACCCAGAAGACGGCATAGAAGAGCAGGCCCATGACGAAAAACCCTGCGATGGGGTGGGTCAGGGCGCGGTCCAGCCAGCGGTCCAGGGTCAAGCGCGCCTGCTGCTCGTCCCGGCTGACGCTCTGGCCGGCGATTTGGGCGGCGTCGCCGTAGATCGCTTCCATGAGCTTGTCGTGATAGCCGTCGCCCAGGTCTTGCCGGAGGCGTGCGGCGGTCTCGAGAAGATTGGCCTGTGGGGTCATAGGGCGACAGCCTCCGGAAGCGGCGCTTCCTGGGTATAGGACGAAACTTGAGGCGGGACGAGCTGGCCGGCCAACGTGCCGTTGCGCACGGCCTCTTCGATGCTGGCGTCACCGTCCAGCAGCCGCAGCGCGACCCAGCGCGCATTGGGCAGGCCGGGGAAGTCGCGCTCCAGACCGGCCACGAGCTGGCGGATGGCCTGCTCTAGCTGCGGGTCGCGCTGCTGAATCCGGTGCGGGTGGGTGGCATAGACGCGGGTGGCGACGGCTTCCACCGCCTGGAGCAGTTCGGGCACGCCCTGCATCCGGCGCGCGGCCATGGGCACAACGGGCACGCCTAAGCGCCGCGCCAGGTGGCGCTCGTCGATGGTGATACCGTGCCGTTTGGCCTCGTCGATCAGGTTGAGCGCCACGACGACCCGGTCGGTGATCTCCAGGATTTGCAGCGTCAAGTTCAGGTTACGCTCCAGGCGGGTGGCGTCCGCCACAACGATGGTCACATCGGGCCGGCCAAAGAGAATGAAATCGCGGGCGATCTCCTCGTCCTGGCTGGTGGAAAGGAGCGAGTAGGTTCCCGGCAGGTCCACGAGCTTGTAGGTTCTGTCGCCAAAGGTAAAGCCACCCTCGGCGCGGGCGACGGTCTTGCCGGTCCAGTTGCCCACGTGCTGGCGCAGGCCGGTGAGTGCGTTAAAGACCGTGCTCTTGCCCGTGTTGGGGTTGCCGGCCAGCGCGACCACATAGTCGGCCTGATCGACGTCGACGCCCAGCCGCTTGAGCGCGGACTGCGAATAGACAGGACATGATTGGCAGGCTTCAGCCGACATGGTCAACTTCCTTTGTCTTGATCGTGATCTCAATCTGGCGGGCTTGGTCGCGGCGGAGCGCAATGGCGGCGTCGCGGATGCGATAGGCGACCGGGTCGCCCAAGGGGCTGCGCAGGTCGGCGTAGACTTGCACGCCCGGCAGCACGCCCAGGTCCATCAGACGGCGGCGGGTGACGCCCTGGCAAGTGAGCCGAACGACGGTGGCGGACTTGCCCAACGGCAACTGGTCTAGGGTCATCGGGTTGGCACTCGGTTCGGTCATATTTGCGCTCTCCACATAATTTTGTCGCTTTGTAACAATATTTTAGCTGAGGCTAATTAGTTTGTCAAGCCCCATTTGTGCTCGTTGCGTCCAGCATGAGACGCGACAAAATCGCGGGGTTAGTGACCGCGTTGCGGGCGCGGCCTCGGCCCGATTGTCATGCTGAGGCCGTTAGGTCGCAGCAGCCCCTTATGTCGTGATAAAGGAAATGTAGCGGCGGTTTCCTAACCGCCGGGGCTGCGCTCACCCCAGACGGCGGTTAGGAAACCGCCGCTACGATTACCGGGATAATCTCTTGAATTCTATTTCTGTATTTCAGACCGTATCCGCCAGGGTCAGGATGACTTCTTCGATCTCCGCGCCGCGGGCGTCGGCAAAGCCTTTGTCGCGGCCGGTGACGGTGAAGCCGCATTTTTCCAAGACGCGGATGGAGGCGAGATTGTCGTGGGCAGCGCGGGCGGTGAGGGGGCGGATTGTTAGCTCCGCCAAAAAGAGGGTCAGCGCCGCGGTCGCGATGCCACGGCCCCAGAATTCCCGGCCCAGCCAGTAGGAGACTTCGCGCGCGCCCCATCGCTCAAAGCTGGCGATGTTGCCCGCAACCTGCCCGTCCGCCAGGATGGTGCGGAGCAGGATGGTGGCGTCGCCGCGAATCTTGCGCCAGTGGGCGTCAAACGCGGCGCGGTCCGTTGGGTCTGGGGCCGTGAACGCCGCCATATAGTTGGCGTCGGGGTCCTGCTCTTGGATGAAGAAGATGGGCAGGTCGGCGTCGATGACGGCGCGCAAACGTACATCGCTGGGCATGGCACTTCCTCCCGATTCATGTCCTGTTCTTCATGTCGTCCGGTGCGCGTTATGACCCACTCAGCGCGAATTGTTCGATCAACTCCCACGCGCCGCCCACGCGCGGGCCGACCCGTCCCATCAACTGCAC
>CAYJQA010000264.1:4618-7683 GCA_964372065.1 uncultured Litorilinea sp. | reverse complement strand
CCGGAACCATCGCTTGAGTACCCTCGTTGTTTGACACGCGGCGCGGCGGGCAGTATAGTCCCGCAACGAAATTCCGGCGCACGGTATGGGTAGGGGAGAGAACGCGATGCGGTGGTTAGCGGCAACTATCCTGACGATGGCGATCACGGCGGCGATCATGGCCGCGGCATGGCAGACGGCAGGCGTTGTCTGGGCCATGCCCGCGACGCGCGCACGGCTTTCGATTGATGACGGCTTTGTCGCCGGTACGTCGCCTGCCCCGCGCACGCCGACGCCCACGGCGTCACCCGCGCCGGCGGCGACGGCCACGCCGAACCCGCCTAGCGGTGAGCCGGTCCGCACGGACATTTTCTTCGACCAGAAGTGGCGCACCAGCAGCGCGTCCGTAGCCACCGACGCCGACGGCGGCATCCACATCGCGGGCTACTATTACCAGTCCTATCGCAGCGGGCCGACCTCGGCCTTCTATCGCTACTGCCCCGCGGCGTGCGACAACCCGGACAACTGGGAGCGCGTCGCCTTGCTGGATATGGTCAACGAAGTGCAGTTGGCCCTGACGCCGGACGGCCGGCCGCGGCTGCTCATCCGCGCCACCCGCGATAAGCAAGACGGCGATGAGTACTATTACGCCGAGTGCAACGCCGACTGCACCAAGCCCGCCGGTTGGAAGTCCGTCGAAGTCCAAAAGGGCGGCTCGACCTATCTGTATCAATTGTACGACGACGACCAGCCCCAGCGCAGCTTTGCCCTGGACCCCCAGGGCCGCCCGCGCTTTCTCTACCTGGACAGCAACTACTGGATCGAGCCGGACCGCTACGGGACCTACTACAAGTATTGTGACGTCGACTGCACCGACGTGGACAATTGGGGCGAGGTCTTGATCGGGCGCTATGACGACTCGGTCTATGACTATGAAATGTTCGAGTACCCTTCGCTGGTCTTTACCCGCCAGGGCCAGCCGCGCGTCCTGGCTGCCTATATCGATTTCGACCAGGCGGATCAAGAGACTCCGCTGCTCCATTATCTGCAATGTGACGCGGGGTGTGCGGACGTGGACAACTGGGACCGCGTTGACCTGTGGCCGCGCGGCCAGGGACCGGAGCCGGGTTGGGACCTGGCCCTAGACGCCCAGGACCGGCCGCGTATCGCCTACTTCCCCGCGGCGCTGGAAGACGGCGGCGGCGAGCAGCTCTACTACGGCCTGTGCAACGCCGACTGCACCGATGGCGAGTCGTGGCAGCTTGTCAATCTGGAGTTGGGCGAAGGCAACGGCGGCGACCCGGATATCGTCTTTGACCCCGACGGCTTCCCGCGCATCGTCTATGTCAGCCACAGCGGCGGGGCCGTGGGCTTGGCCGAATGCCTGGCCGCGTGTGACACGACGGCGGCCGAGTGGGATACCATCCTCCTGGACTCCAACACCGAGTTGGAGAACGACTGGGCCGTGCCCCTCGCGCCCATCTGCGACGGCGGTTTGTGGAACTTCTGGACGCCTAGCCTCGTCTACGACCCTGCGGGAAATCTCCGCATCGTGTCCGATGTCACCTATCACGGCTATTGCTGGTGGAACACGGACTACGACGAGTGGGTCGAATCGTACCAGTTCAGCCTGATCCAACGCTCGGTGCGCGGGGTCTTTATCGACTGGCCGTAACCGCGGCCGCGTCGCCGTAGCCGCGCGCCATTCCGTGCCTGTATGACCGCCCCGCTGCCGGGGCGGTTTTTCTTTTGGCGCGTGGCTTGCCCCGCCACGTCCCATCCTCTATCATAGACAGCTAGTACATTACCGTGGCAGCCCGGCGCGAGGGCGCGACCGGCAGCGGTTCGTTAGTCGAGAGGAGTCACACTCATGCGCGGAATGCGCGTGTGGTTTGTTCTATTGGGGATGGCGGCGGCGCTGTGGCTGCCGGGCGACCGGGCGCAGGCCGCGGCGTCGAGTTGGGCGTTTGGGCTGGGCGGCGCCGCCAGTGAACAGGTGAATGCGGCGGCGTTGGGCCGCAGCGGCGAAGTTGTCATCACCGGCGCGTTCCGCGGCACGGTAGACTTTGACCCCGGTCCCGGCGTGGTGACGCTGACCAGCACCGGCGCGGATGCGGGCTTTGTCGCCAAATACAGCGCAGACGGCGCGCTGGTCTGGGTGAGCGGCATCTTGGGTGACGACGATGTGGTGGGCCGCGATGTAGTGGTGGACGAAACCGGCTATATTGGCGTCGTGGGCAACTTCCAGGGCACGGCGGACTTTGACCCCGGCCCCGGCATCGTCCAGGCGACCAGCGAAGGCGATGAGGATGTCTTTCTGCTGCGGCTGGACCCCAGCGGCAACCGCGACTGGCACTGGAAGGGCGGCGACAGCAGTTCGGACAGCGGTGAGGGCATCGCGGTTGGCCCCGAAAACCATTTGTACATTACGGGCAGCTTTGAGGGCGACATGTCCTTCGACCCCGCGCCGTCCAAGATCGTCCTGTCCAGCAACGGCGATGACGATGCCTTTGTCGCCCGCTTCACCAGCTATGGCCTGGTGCTGTGGGCGCGCGGGTGGGGCGGCAGCGGCGACGATGCGGGCTTTGCCGTGGGCGTGGACGCCGCCGGGCGGGTCTTTACCGTGGGCGGCTTCGAAGGTCACAGCGTGGACCTGGACCCCACTTGGACCGGGTCGGAGTTCACCAGCGCGGGCAAGGAAGACATCTTCCTGACCGTACTGCAGCGGGACAGCAGTTGGCGCTGGTCGACGCGCTTTGGCGGCCCCGGCGAGGATCGGGTGACCGACCTGGTGGTGACGCCCGGCGGCGCGTTCTACATGACCGGGCGCTTTGCCAACACCGCCGACTTTGACCATGTTGGCGCGGGCGGCGAGATTGCGAGCAAGGGCGAGGCCGACATCTTCCTGGTCAAGTACAACGGTGTGCAGTCGTTTGCCTGGGCGAATGGCTTTGGCGGGGCGCAAAGCGATCTGGGCGCGGCGTTGAGCCGCGATCTTTTGGGCAATGTAACGATCCTGGCGTCGTTTGAGCAGACGGTCGACTTTGACCCCGGCCCCGGCGCGACCACGCTCACCAGCATTGGGC
>CAYJQA010000264.1:0-4608 GCA_964372065.1 uncultured Litorilinea sp. | reverse complement strand
CAATATGCGCCGGACGGCAGCCTGCGCCGCGCCCAACCCCTGGCCGGGCCGGCGGACGAGGAGCCGAGCGGCGTCGTCGTGGACGATTACGGCGCGGTGATCGTGACCGGCGCGTTTCAGACCACGCTGGACTTGGGCGGCGGCCTCAACGTGAGTGGCTTTGCCGGGCCGACCTACGACATTTTCCTGGCGAAGCTGCCCGCGGCGGACTGGTCGCCGGGTCTGCAAAAGACCTACGCCGGGATCATCGCGCGGTAGAGAAGAAGGAGAGGTCTCACGCAAAGCCGCCAAGCACGCAAAGAAAAGCGCGAGAAGGTGAGGCTGTCATTCCGAGCGCAGCGAGGAATCCCTCTGCCGGTGCGCCAACCGGAGAGATTCCTCGGCCTACGGCCTCGGAATGACAATGCCCTTTTCTGAACCCTTGCGTTCTTGGCGTCCTTTGCGTGAGCTATTCTTCTCTCTTTTCTTTTTCCCCTGAAGCCTATGGAACTGGTCGCCGATCTGCACACCCATTCGCATTATTCCCGCGCCACCAGCAAGGACCTGACCTTGCCGCATTTGGCGCGCTGGGCGCAGCTCAAGGGCGTGGCGATCGTGGCGACGGGCGACATCAGCCACCCCGGTTGGTTGCAAGAGCTGGCCGCGGCGCTGGAACCGGCGGAAGACGGGCTGTACCGGCTCAAACCGGAGATCGCCGCGGCCGTGGCGCAAGATGTGCCGCCCGCGTGCCGCGCCCCGGTGCGCTTTGTGCTGGGCGGCGAGATCAGCAACATCTACAAGCGGCACGACGCGGTGCGGAAGGTCCACAACCTCATCTTTGCACCCACGCTGGAGTTGGTCGCCCGCATCCAACAGGCGTTGGAGAAGATCGGCAACATCCGCGCCGACGGGCGGCCCATCCTGGGGCTGGACTCGCGCGATCTGCTCGAAACCGTGCTGGACGTTGACCCCGCCTGTCACCTGATCCCGGCCCACATCTGGACGCCCTGGTTCTCCATGCTCGGTTCCAAGTCGGGCTTCGCCACGGTGGAGGAGTGCTTTGGCGACCTGACGCCGCACATCTTTGCGTTGGAGACCGGGCTGTCATCCGACCCGCCCATGAACTGGCGCGTGACCGACCTGGATCGCTACACGCTCGTCTCCAACTCGGACGCCCACTCGCCGCAAAAGCTGGCGCGCGAGGCGACCCTTTTTCGCTGCGAACCCACCTACGCCGCGCTCTTTGACGCGCTCCACAGCGGCGCGCCGGAAGTCTTTGGCGGTACGCTGGAGTTCTTCCCCGAAGAGGGCAAGTATCACCTGGACGGCCATCGCAAGTGCGGCATTGTCTGGGAGCCGCCGGAGACGTTGGCGCACCATCTGCGCTGTCCCGTCTGCGGCAGGGAAGTCACGGTCGGCGTCATGCACCGCGTCGAGGCGCTGGCCGACCGGCCCGCGGGCGCGCCGCCGCCCCATCCGCGGCCCTATACCAACCTGATCGCGCTGCCCGAAGTGCTGGGCGAGGTGCACGGTGTGGGCGCGGGCAGCCGCAAGGTAGCACAGGCCTATGACAGCCTGCTCGCCAAGTTGGGGCCGGAACTGGGCATCTTGCGCCAACTCCCACTGGAGGAGATCGCCGCCGCGGGCGGCAGCCGCGTGGCCGAGGCGATTGGCCGGATGCGCCGCGGCGAAGTCGTGGCGGAAGGCGGCTATGACGGCGAGTACGGCGTCATCCGCATCTTTGCCGCGGCGGGCGGCGACGCGCCCCAGTTGGGCTTTTTCGCCCCGGAGCCGCCCCCGGCGCGCGCCGCGGCGACCGTCAAGCACACCGCTGCGCCGGACGCGGACGCTGCGTCGGTGCAGCCGTCACTCTTTGCCGCCGCGGACGCGCCCGCGCCCGCCGCAACCTCCGAACAGGAGGAATGGCTGGCGCGCCTCAACGCGGACCAGGCCGCGGCTGTCGCCTGTGTCGACCGGCATCTGGTCATCGTGGCGGGGCCGGGCACGGGCAAGACGCGTACGCTCACCGTGCGGCTGGCGAATTTGGTGCGGCGGCATGGCGTTGCCCCCGCCGCGGTGCTGGCGCTGACCTTCACCAACAAGGCCGCGGCCGAGATGGCCGAGCGCCTGGCCGGTCTGTTAGGGCCGGCGACGGCGCAGCGCATGACCGTGACCACCTTTCACGCGCTGGGCGCGGCCCTGCTGCGGGAGTTTGGGGAGGCCCTGGGGCTGCTCCCCACGTTCGCCATCGTGGACGACGAGGACCGGCGCTTGCTGCTGCGCCGGGTCGCCCCGGCGATGAGCGAAGCCGACCTGACCCACCTGGGCGACTGGATCAGCCGCGCCAAGCAGCAGCTTCTCCCGCCCGACGCCGCCGAACTTGCCGGTGAAGCCGGGCCATCAGCCCTGTACGCGGCGTATCAGACCGCGCTGGGCCGCGCCGCGCTGGTGGATTTTGACGACCTAGTGATGCTGCCCGCGCGGCTGTTGGCGGAACAGCCCGCCGTCGCCGCGACGCTGCACGCCCGCTATCACTGGCTCGCGGTGGACGAATATCAGGATGTCAACTTCGCCCAAGTGGAGTGGCTGCGGCGGCTGGCCGCGGGCGGGGCCAATGTCTGCGTCATCGGCGACCCGGACCAGGCCATCTACGGCTTTCGCGGGGCCGACCACCGCTTCTTCCGCCAGTTCGCCGCCGACTTTCCCGGCGCGGTCACGATCCATCTGCGCCAAAGCTATCGCTCGCCCCAATCGCTGCTGGACGCGGCGGGGCAGGTCATCGCCCACAACGCCGACGCCGAAGCGCAGCGGCTGGTCTCCGACTTCACCGCGACGGTCAAGCTGACCGTGCTGCCCGTCGCCACCGACCGGGCCGAAGCGGAGACCATCGTGCACCGCATCGAGCAGATGGTGGGCGGGACAAGCATGTTCTCGCGCGATTCGGGCCGCGTCGGGGACGCCGACGCCGGTGACGCGGAGGTCCGCAGCTTTGCCGACTTTGCGGTGCTGCACCGGCTGGGCAGCCAGCGCGTCGCCCTGGTCGAGGCCTTTGACCGGTCGGGCATCCCCTACCAGGTAGTGGGCCAAGCGGGCTTGGCCGAGCATCGCGAGGTGCGCGGCGCGCTGGCGCTACTGCGGCTGCCCGACCACCCCCTGCCCGCGTTGGCGGCGCTATTGGGGGCGGGCAAGAGCAGCCTGCCCACGGATGCGTTGGAACGGTTGGCGGATGAGGTCGCCGCGCAGGGCGTCGCCGCGGCATTGGCGCACGCCGCCGTGGGGAGTCCTGCCCAACGTCGTCGCCTGGCGGGGCTGGCCGCGCTCTGGGCCGATCTGCCCGCGGCCGGTCCGGTCGCGGGCAGCGTTGGACAGGCGTTGGCCGGGTGGCTGGCCTGGCAAGGCGAGACCGCGACCCCCGCGCAGACGGCGCGCGCAGCCCAACTTCAGGCCATCGCGGCGGCCTATGGCGAGGACGTGACGGGCTTCCTGACCGCGCTCGCGCTCCAGCGCGATGGCGACGGCTACGACCCGCGCGCCGATCGCGTGGCGATCCTCACGCTGCACGCGGCCAAGGGGCTGGAGTTTCCTGTCGTCTTTATGGCCGGCTGCGAAGAAGGGCTGCTGCCCTATCTGCCGCCCAACAAACCGGCTGACATCGCCGAGGAGCGCCGCCTCTTCTATGTGGGTATGACCCGCGCCCGCGCCCAGTTGATCGTCACCCATGCCCAGCGCCGCCTGCTCTACGGCCGGACGGTGGAAGCGCCCGTCTCGCGTTTTGTGGACGAGATCGCGGCCGCGCTCAAGGAAGTCCAGGCGCAGGCCGTGCGTCCCGCCAAGCCGGTCAAAGAGGACCCGCAGTTGCCGTTGTTCTAGGGAGACTCACGCAAAGACGTCCAGGCGCAAAGAAGAGCCAGAGAGAAGTAGTATCTACCGCAAAGAACCCAAAGATCACAGAGAGAGCAGCATAATAGACAACTTCTACTGTCTTCTTTGTGTTCTTTGCGCCCTTTTGTGGTGAACCTGCTTCCTCTTTGCGACTTAGCGCCTTTGCGTGAGCCTTTCCCTTCTGCCTTTCGCGCGCATTGTCACCGAAGGAGGAGGACGCCATGCAACCGTTACGCCTTGGGTTGGTCGGGGCCGGATTCATCGCCAAGTTTCAAGTGCAAGCGCTGGCGCAGATTCGTGGCGTCGAGGTGGCGGGCATCACGTCGCGCACACGGACCCACGCCGAAGCCGTTGCGGCCCTGGCGCGTGACCTGGGCGTGGACAGTCGCCCGTTGGGCCCGGTTGTCTATGCCAGTATCACCGAAATGGCACCGCATGTGGACGCCATCGCCATCTATGCGCCTAACTATCTGCGCGTGGCGATGGTGGAGGAGATCGTCGCCGCGGTGCAGGCGGGCGCGCCGCTCCAGAGCGTGATCTGCGAAAAGCCGCTGGGCCGCACCGTGGCCGAGGCGCGGCGGCTGGTGGAACTGGCGGAGTCGGCCAACCTCAAGACCGCCTACTTTGAGAATCAGCTCTTTATGAAGCCGCTGCGCACGCAGATGGCCCAGCTTGCACCGCAACAGCGCACCATGGGACCGCTGACGCTGGTGCGCTCGGCGGAGGAACACGGCGGCCCCCATGAAC
>CAYJQA010000263.1:4765-7694 GCA_964372065.1 uncultured Litorilinea sp. | reverse complement strand
GGACCGCGACGGCCGAGCCCGCGAGCGAGAAGGCCGTGGCGGCGAAACCCGCCCAGGGGTTGGCGGTGGGCAGCCCCGCGCCGGCCTTTCGGCTGGACGGTCTGCACGGCGAGACGCTGACGCTGGACGCCCTGCGCGTAGCCCAGAAGCCCCTACTGCTGGTCTTTGTGGATTCCCAATGTGGCCCTTGCAACGCGCTGCTGCCGGAGATCGCGGGCTGGCAGCGCGACCACGCGGCGAGTCTGACGATCGTCCCCATCACCCGCGGGAAGGCGGATCAGGCGGCGGAACATGGCCTGCACACGATGCTGGTGCAGAAGGATGCCGAGGTTGCGCAAGCCTATCGCGTCGCGGTCACGCCCAGCGCGGTGCTGGTGCGGCCCGATGGGACCGTCGGCAGTCCACTGGCTGTGGGCCGGGACGCCATCCGCGGTCTGCTGCGCCGTGCGCTGGGTCAGCCCGAGCCTGCCCCCGCGCTGCCGCCCGCCAATGTGCATACCAACGGCCACGCTAACGGTGGGTGTAACTGCGCGCAGAACGGGAGCAATGGCAACGGCAGCCGCACGATGCTCGCAGGAAGCGTGCGCCGCGGCGACGCGGCCCCGGCGTTCCGGCTGCCCGACCTGGACGACACCCCGCGCGATCTGGCGTCCTTTGCGGGGCAGCCGACCCTGCTCCTGTTCTGGAATCCCGGCTGCGGCTACTGCCGCCGGATGCTCGACAACCTCAAGGCGTGGGAGACCAACCCGCCGCCCGGCGCGCCCAAACTGCTGATTGTCTCGACCGGGACACCGGAAGCGAACCGGGCGCAGGGCCTCCAATCGCCTATCGTGCTCGACACGGATTTCGCCGTTGGCCGGGCCTTCGGCGTGCTCGGTACGCCGTCCGCCGTGCTGGTGGATGCGAACGGGCGCATCGCCTCGGATGTGGCCGCCGGGGCCGACGAAGTCCTGGCCCTGGCGCGGGGCGCGCCGACGTCCGTGCCGGACGCCGCGCAGAGCCGTTGACAACCCATCCCCCGCGGCGTACCATCGTGGTCATCAACATCCGTGATAGTACAATGACGTCAGTTTGTTGACGCTGCGTTACCTGGACGTCATGGTCGTTTGCATGACGCTGTTCATGGGCAAGTTAATGAGACAACATCCTGATAATCCAACAGAGAATGTCATACCACCTGGCACCAGTAACGCCGCGATAATCGAAGCAATCGAGTCGTCAGGGTATCCGCTTCAAAGTGTCGTTGCAGGCAAGTTGACGGGCGACTTCGGCGTAACGGAAGAGTGGGGCTACATAGATCGCGATAGCGGTGAACACAGAAGTCTCGATGTGTTCGCATTCAAGCTATTGGGGGATAGGCGAGGACCAGTCCAGCCAGCGATGGCCTTGCTGATCGAATGTAAGAAATCAAAGCATCCCTACGCCTTTTTCCATAGTGTTACCGAGCGACGCATCCCGGATTTCCCCGCAATCGCTGGACTATCTGGCAATCAGATCGCGATTGAGGAGGTGTCCAGTGGTAGACGGCGGTACGTGTCGGGTGCTCAAGCTCTGGGCCTAAATAGGCATCCATTTGTCGAGAAGGGGCCTCCAAGATGTTCGGCCTTCAGTAGAATCGAACTCAAGGGCAACAAGGCTGATGCATCGGGTTCTGAGATATTTAATGGTCTAGTGTTACCTTTGGTGAAAGCGCATGATCACAGTTACCACCTGTACCGGAATCGGACTCATTCAAGAGCAAATGAGCAGCCGCGTCTGCTACTGAACATAGCCGTCGTAGATGCGCCGATGATACTTGTGGAGCATCCAGACAAGGCATCTGATCCACTTTTGTCTCCGTGGGTCAGAATAATCCGACATGAGGCACGGTCAGACGAGAGAGAAATATCGCAGCGATTCTATGTAGTGGACATGGTTCACCATAGCTTCTTTGAACGCTATATCTGTGATCTGGTGATGCCACTTGCTACCGTTTTCGCTGAGCGCGCAACCGAATATACATGGTTTTGTGACGGTGTTGGAACTGTGCCTGATCTCGACAACTGGACATGGGAAATGATTCGTTCAAAGGAGCGAAGTGCCCCCTAACGAATCGTTCAGTACTGGCGACTGTCACTTTGTATTCGCGCGTCACACGCTGAACCGATAGCTCATCTTGCCGTCGGGGCGGGGGGCGTAGTGGCCGTAGAAGAGAGGGCCGTCGCCCAGCGTCAGGGGGATGAGCGCGTAGAGGTCGTCCGGCAGGGGGTAGTCGTCCAGGGCGTCCACAGGGAGCCAGGCGGGCGCGCCTTCGGGGCCGGGCGCGATCTCTGCCGCTTCACATTCGCCGGTCAAGACGAACATGAGCACGCCGGGGCGCGGCCCCTGTTCGTCCGTGCCGGTATCGATGTTGACCACGCCACGCAGCGTCAGCGCCGCCGGGGTTAGCCCGGTTTCCTCCCGCACCTCACGGCGCGCCGCGGTCAGCACATCTTCGCTCGCCTCCACATGCCCGCCCAGCCCATTATAGAGATTTGCCCACAGCCGCTTGGTCGGCGCGCCCTTGAGCAGCAGCACGTCGCGGCGGCCCGTTTCCGGATGCCGCCGCGTGAGCAGGATCAGCGTGCGCGGGATGGCCTGATAACGCCGCCGCCCTGGATTACGCGTCCCCTGCTCGTCGGCTTGCATCAGGCGCGCAGCTCCCAGCGTTCTTGCGTCACTTCCTCCAGATAGGCCTCATCGACATCGGCCCCGCAGCCCGCCGCGGTCGGCACGCTGAGCGTGCTGTCGGCGTTGAGCGTGAAGGGGTTGGTCACGATGTCGCGGTGGAAATAGCGCGCGTTGGCGCTGATGTCGCCGGGCAGCGTGAAATTGGGCAGGCTCGCCAACGCCACATTCCCGGCGCGGCCGATGCCCGTCTCCAACATGCCGCCGTGCCAGACGGCCATCC